>CAYJEC010000097.1:0-1260 GCA_964369025.1 uncultured Ideonella sp.
GGCTTCGGGCAACGACACCCGCAACTCGCGGCCGGCGAACGGCGCCTGCGGCTCGGCCAGCAGGCTGTCGAGCAAGGATTGCAGGTCTACAGGCTCGCGGTGCAGCGCAGCATGCGGCTGGGCGAGGCGCTCGCTCTCCAGCAGGCTGGTGATCAGGTCGCGCATCTCGGCCAGATCGCGCAGCAGGGCATCCCGCTCGGCGCCGTCGGGCACCAGTTCGGCGTTCAGGCGCGCGCGGGTGAGCGGCGATCGAAGTTCGTGGCTGATGGCCAGCAGCAGGGCACGCTTGGCGTCCAGCATGCCGCTCAGGTCCGACGCCATCGTGTTGACCTGTCCGGCCAGTTCGCCAAGTTCGTCCCGCCGGTGCAGCGCGATCGGCTGGCTGAAGTCGCCGCGGCCGTAGCGCTCCACTCCCGCGCCGATCTCCTTGAGCGGCCCGAAGAGCAGGTGTGCAAGCTTCCAGGCCGCCGCCGTCAACAGCAGCAGCACGGTCAGGGTGACCCAGCCGATCATGCGCGGCCGCTCCATCCAGCCCTGCGCGTCCAGGCCGATGCGGATGGTGTGGCCATCCGCCGTCTGGCGCAGCAGCAGATCGCGGGGGTGGGCCTCGACCGGCCCTGGCCGGGGTGGCGCCGATCGCCACTGCACCACCGGGCCGGTGATTTCGATGGACAGTGGAAGGCGCTCCACCAATGCCCTGGCCCTGGCCACGTCGGGCGGGCTGCCGATGTCCACGGCCAGGCGGTCGACATAGTCCGACACCAGCGGCTTGACGACATCGCGCCAGCCGGTGGTGAAAGCCCGTTGCATGCCGAACACGAAGACCGCGCTGATCGCACAGGCCAGCACCAGGAACAGGCCGATCAGCCGCAGGCCCAGCGAGTGGCGAAGGCGGTGGTGCCAACGTGCGCGGCCGGGTCCGGGAGGCGGGGCGGCAGCGTGCGCTCTCATGGACCCACCTCGGGAGCGGCCGCAAAGGCGTAGCCGGCATTGCGCAGGGTCTTGATGCAGTCCAGCGGCTCCAGCTTGCGGCGCAGGCGCGAGACCAGGATGTCCACCGCCCGGGTCGCCATGTCGGCCTCGTGGCCGCGCAAACGATTCAGGATCTCGTCCCGGCTGAAGACCCTTCGCGGTTCGCGGGCCAGCAAGGTGAGCAGTTCGAACTCGGTGCCAGTCAGTTCGATCGGTTCGCACTGGCGCTGGACCTCGCGGCGGGCCAAGTCGATCGCCAGGCCCTCGAAGCGCATGTGATCCAGCCCC
>CAYJEC010000097.1:1270-9313 GCA_964369025.1 uncultured Ideonella sp.
GGTGCGCGGCTGCGGCGCAGCACCGTGTGAAGGCGCGCGGCCAGTTCGCGCGGCTCGAAGGGCTTGGGCAGGTAGTCATCGGCCCCCAGTTCGAGCCCTACCACGCGGTCGGCCAGCTCACCTCGGGCGGTGAGCATGATCACCGGCAGCCCGGCCATCTCTGCACCGCCGCGCCGGATCTCCCGCAGCAGTTCGAAGCCGTCCATCTCGGGCAGCATGACGTCGAGGATGGCGGCGTCGAAGCGCTCGGCACGCAGGCGCGCGAGCCCTTCGCTCGGGCGGCCGGCACGTGCCAGCTCGAAGTCGAAACGCTTCAGGTAGGTGGCCAGCGGCGGCGCGAGGTGCTCGTCGTCGTCGATCAGCAGGATGCGGGGCATGGGGCTATCGTCGCACGGACTCGGCGGGGCAGTGGTGCCTGGGCGTGGCCAGCGCCGGGCCGGTCCGCCGGCACCGGGTGCGCCATGTCACCAGGAGATTTCCCGTCGCGACCAGCGCCAGCCGACCAGCGCCAGCGTGCTGCACAGGGCCAGCGCAAGGACAAAGGGCATGGCGAACCCCTCGATCGCGTGGAAAGGCAGCCGGCCGGCCGCCACCGCCAGGCTGCCCAGCAGGCCCAGGCCCAGCAGGGCGGCCAGCGAGCGGCCGCTGTCGCGGGGCAACTGCGGCGTCCACAGGGCCCAGCCCGCCAGCCCGGCGAGGGCCAGCGTGCTCAGGGCATACCAGGCAACCAGTGCGTCGGCGGCTGGTGGCGCCGCCGTATTGAGCAGCAGCGCTGCCGCAGCCACCAGCCCCAGTGCCAGCGTGAACATCACGCGGCCCACTGGCCGGTGGGGCCACATCAGCTTCTCCAACCGCCGCCGTGGCGGCCGTGGGCCATGAACTCGCGCAGTTTCTGTTGCTGCTCGGGGCGCAGGCTGTCATAGAAGGTGGCGGCCGCAGCGATCACCGAGGGGCTGGCGTTGCGCAGTGCCTCGGTCTTCTCGAGTACCAGGCTTTGCGCGCGGCTGGCGTCGAAACGCTCGCCGGCGATCAGCGCCGACAGTTGCTCGCGCGGGTTCGTGCTGCCGGGCATCATGGTCTGGCGCTGTGCTTGCAGCGTGTCGGCCAATGACACCAGGTGCTGGCGCTGGGTGGCGTGCAGGGAGAGCTCGCTGCTGGCCCGCTCGACCATGCGCTCGCGCATCTTGGTCATGTCGGCTTCGCTCATTGCGCCGGCATGCATGCCGCAGCCCATGCGGCCGGGGCTGGCGACCGCCAAACCGCCGAGCACGACGCTCGCGCCGAGCGCGGCGATCAGGGTGTTCTTGATCCAGGTCTTCATGACAACTCCAAGTGGTGACAGGGTGATGCCATCGTGCCGGGCGAGGGGGAGTGCGTCCTTTCGCGCCGGTATCGGCGTGTTTCGTTTCTTGTCAACCGAAGCGGCCGTGCAGGAACCAGCCGGGCTCTCCTGACGGGGGGGCAGGACGCAGGCGGTAGACCCACAGCAGCGGGCCATCCGGGGCCTGGGCAATGAAGTAGTCGCGGCAGACGAGTTCGCCATCCCACCACCCGGTCTCGATGCGCTCCGGGCCGCCCAGCAAATGCAGGGGTTGACCACCCAACCAGGGCCCGGCCTGGCGCTCAGGCAGGGCCTGGGGCACCGGCAGCAACCAGACCGGGCGGGTCAGCCGAGGCACAGTAGGCAGCGGCGCGGCCGAGCCTGGGCCGGTGATGCCCTGCAGGGCGGTGGCCCGCTCGGGCCGATGGTCGGCCTGGGGGGCCAGGCACTGCACCGCCGACTCCCCCAGCCGGGCCTGCAGGCGCTCGACCAGCCTCAGCAGGCCTTCGCGCTGGCCGGCCAGGCTGGGAAAGAGTTCCCCGTCGGGACTGGGGCCCAGCACCGGCTGGTCGCAGGACAAGCCCAGCGACAGCACCGGCGCAGCCAGCGGCTCGCGGGCCAGGCGCTCGCGCAGCACGGCCTGCAGGTGGCGGGCATCGGCACTGGGCTCGGCCAGGCCGATCTCCAGATGGCTGACATGCCGGCCGGCCTCCCCAGCTGCACTCGCGCGCAGCCGGCTGGCATGGTGCAGGTCCAGCCGGAACCCGGGCACCCGGGCGTGGCGGGCCCGGGCCCAGGCGACCAGCCGGCCGAGCAGCACCGCAGCGCCGGCGAGCAGGGCCTCGGTGTTGTCGACCCGTGCCCAGAGATCGACCTGGCTGTGGAAACGCAGCGGCGGTGCCAGGGGCTCGCGTGGATCGGGCGCGAGGCCCCAGGCGCGGTCGAGTGTGTGCAGAAGGCCGGGGCCGAAACGACGGCTGAGTCCGGAGCGAGGCTGGCGCTTCAGGTCGCCCAGGGTCTGCAAGCCCATGGCTTCCAATGCGGCCAGCGCGGTGGCATCCGATGCCAGCCAGGCGGCCGGCAGGCTGGCGAGGCGGCGGTGCAGTTCAGCCCAGGCGGGGTCGTCCAGCCCCGGTGTAGCAGGCGCCGGCCAGAGCGCGGCACGGGTCAGGCAGCGGGGAGGGTCGGCATCGTCCTGCCAGCGTGCCAGCAGGCTGGCGCCGAGCGCGCTGGGGGCATGGGCCCGCTGGATGCGGTGCCCCAGGGGCGCGAGCGCTTCAGCCAGACGCCGCCACAGCCCGGCAGGCCCGCCGAAACAGCGCAAACTGGCCTGCACCTCTGCCACGAGGCCCTCGGGCGGCACCAGGGTCACGGCTGGCGTGAAGGCCATCAGCGCGTGTGCCACGCATTGCAAGGCCTCGGCATCGCGCGCCGGATCGGCCTCGCCGCACAACAGATCCGGCACCAGTGCCACCGCAGTAGCCCGCTTCATGCCGGGCGCGACCCCACGCTCGCATGCTGCGGCGTTGGCGGCGGCAATGCGGTGCCGGGCCAGCAAGGCCACCGGGCGAGCGCGGGCCGGCGGCTCGAGCAATGCAGAGAAGGTTTCCAGCGACAAGGCCGGCAGGTGCAACCCGAACCAGAGCATGGCGCCCGCCCTTGCCGTGCTCAGCGAGGCTCGGCTTGCAAAAGGGCTGGCGCCGGCACAGCCGGGAGGGTGCCGTCTGGCGCCTGCGCCCCAGTACGCAAAGCCAGCGCGCGGGCACGGGAGCGCTCTGAAAGCACGGGTGACAGCGCCAGGTGCAATGGCCGGGACATGGCCGGGCCGCGCCGCTTGACAACCTGAACCGCGAGTTCGTCAGGACCGGCCGTGTGCAAGGACAGGCGCAAGGGTGCCGGGCTGGGCCGGATGCGTTCGGCGAGTTCACGCAGCAGGAAGGCGGGGCCCTCGTGGGACTGCGCCGCCAGTTGCAGGCGCCGCAGGGCATCGGGCCGTGCTGCCGCGCCCAACCAGGCCAGCACCGCCCCGGCCTGGCCGCTGCGCAGCACCTGTTCCAGCGCCCAACAGACATCGGCACCCGGCAGATGCCGGCGCAAGCTGGGATGGCGGACCCCATCACGGCCGCGGACGACGATGCACTGCCCCGGCGGCCAGCCGAGTTGCGCCAACGCCGCGGCGCTGAGCTCTGCCGGAGGATCGAACAGCATCACGCTGCGGCCGCCACGCGCCAAGGCCGCCAGTGCCGGCGCCAGCAGGCGGATCTCGCCCAGCCCGGGTTGGGCGAGCAGCAACTCGGTGAGCACACGCACCGGCCAGCCTCCCCCGGGCAACTCGGCATCGAGCGCGACAAAGCCGCTGGCCACGGCGCTGCTGCCAGCCTGCTCGCGGCTCCCGTGGGCACGCCAGAGAGCCGGGTGCAGCCCGCTGGGATGGGCCAGCAGGGCGGCACGGGCTGGCGGTGGGGTGACAGGCAGGCTCATGATACTGTTTATTTATACAGTATCTTAGCCCTGCCCCGGCCGTGCTTCAAGCGGGACGGCCATGAGGCAAGATCATGCGCATGCCGACCGTTGAAACCCCCTGCCCTTGCGGAAGCGCTCTGCCCTACCCCGCCTGCTGCGGCCGTTGGCACGCCGGGCCCGAGCGCCTGCAAGCCCCCGATGCGGAAGCCCTCATGCGCTCACGCTACAGCGCCTACGTGCTCGGCCGGTTGGACTACCTCCAGGACACCTGGCATGCCAGCACCTGCCCCACCACCCTGGAGCCCAACGAGCCAGGCCTCAAATGGCTGGGGCTGGTGGTCAAGCGACACCAGCCCCTGGATGAACGACACGCCACGGTGGAGTTCGTGGCCCGCAGCAAGCTCGGCGGGCGCGCCCACCGCCTGCACGAGACCAGCCGATTCGTGCGGGAGTCGAACGGCCTCTGGTACTACGTGGACGGGGACATCACTTAACGGATCAAGCGACAAACTCCTGGCGGACTTTCGGCGACATCAACCGGCGGATGATCCAGACCAGCCCGCCGCAGGCGAACAGCGTGACCAGGCCGGAGAGCCACCGCGCTGCGGCCACGAAGCCACCGAACACACCGGCCGCGCTGGTGGGCAGGGGAGCCTGGCGAAGCGTGGCGTCAACCAGCGACTGAACAAACTCCTGCTGCAACCACAGGCTGCCCAGGTTGGCGGCAATGGCCACCATCAGCAGGCCGATGAAGGCACGGCGGGCCCACTCCAGGCGCATCAACAGGCCGGCCGCTGCGACCAGCAAGGCCACCGAGATCATCAACCCGGCGCCAACGGCCCAGGGCAGGTAGCTCAGCATCAACCCGCTGACCAGCGGCATGGGCTCTGCCTGCACCGAAGCCTCCAGCCCCGGAGCCCAGGAAGCCAGCGCAGCCTGCTGGATCACCCCGAACGCACAAACCACCGCCGCCAGCACGATGGCGGCCCAGGCGGTGAGCGTGACGAAGAGCGAGCGGTAGCCGAGGTAATAGGTCTGAGGCATGGTGTTCTCCCGTGAAGCGCATGTTGCCGCCCCAATGTGTCCGCCATTTTTCAAGGTGCAACCAACCATGTCATTCCCTCGAAAGGGGGCCCTCCCTAACACGTAGGATGATTCGACGCGCTTTCGTGGCGCGCTTTCCACACGCACCATGAATCTGCCCGCCGACCTGACCATCCTCTACCGCGACGATGACCTGCTGGTGGTCGACAAACCCGCCGGCCTGCTGGTGCACCGCAGCGCTCTCGACGCCCACGAAAGCGACACGTTGCTGGAGCGCTTGCGCGCGCAACTCGGCCCCGGCGGGCCACCCGGCCTCGCACCGGCCCACCGCTTGGACAAAGGAACCTCGGGTCTGCTGGTGCTGACCTGCCATGCCCGGGCCGCACGTGCGCTGGGCGCCGCCTTCGAAGGCGAGCAGGTGGCCAAGCGTTACCTGGCCCTGGTGCGCGGCTGGCCCGCCGAGCATGTCGATCTGGACCATGCGCTGGCGCGCGACCCCGAATTCGCGAGCACGGGCCAGCCACGCCTGCCGGCTCGCACGCTGTTCGACCGCCTGGCCTGCTTCGATTGGCCGTTCCGCGTGGATTCCCGCCACCCCACCAGCCGCTACGCCTTGGTCGAAGCCCGCCCGCTGAGCGGGCGTCGGCACCAGATCCGGCGCCACCTGAAGCACCTGGCGCACCCCATCGTCGGCGACGCTACCCATGGCAAGGGCATGCACAACCGTGCCGTGGCTGCCTGGTTGGGCACGCAACGGCTGTGGCTGCACACCCAGGTGCTGGAGTTGCCGCACCCGGCCGACGGGCGACCCCTGCGCTTCGAGGCTCCGCCAGGTCCGGAGTGGCAGCGCTTGCTGGGGCAGGTTCATTCCGGGTGCGGGCCGTAGACCGGCTGCGGAGCAGCACCGACAATCGCCCGGTTGTCACAGCGGCCGCCGACGCCGGCCCCCTGCCCATGCCCGCCGGCCTGCTTGCTGCCGCCCTGTCCTACGCCTTGTGGGGCCTGTTTCCGCTGTACTTCCGCCAGATCGCCAGCGTTCCAGCGTTGGAGATCGTGTTGCATCGATCGGTCTGGTCGCTGGCCTTCGTGCTGATTCTGCTGGCCGTGCAAGGCCGTTGGGCTTGGCTGGCCGAGGTGGTGAAGCAACCGCGCACGCTGGCCGTTTTCGCACTCAGCGCCTTGTTGCTGTCGACCAACTGGCTGGTCTACGTCTGGGCGGTGAACAACGGCCGGGTGATGGAGGCGAGCCTGGGTTACTACATCAACCCGCTGGTCAACGTGCTGCTGGGCATGCTGTTCCTGCACGAGAAGCTGCGGCCGGCACAACGTTGGGCCTTGGCGGTGGCAGCGGCCGGCGTGGCGTGGCTGACCTGGACGGCGGGTGTCCCCCCGTGGATCGCGCTGATCCTGGCACTGAGCTTCGGCCTGTACGGATTGCTGCGCAAGACAGCACCCCTGGGCGCGTTGGAGGGCCTGGCGCTGGAGACGGCGCTGCTCGCGCCCCTGGCTGTACCGGCGCTGGTCTGGCTGAGCTTCCACGGTGGCACCTTGGCCCAGGCCGACGCCCCGACCTGGGCCTGGCTGCTCTTCGCGGGGCCGCTGACCGCCGTCCCGCTGCTGCTGTTCGCACACGGCGCCCGCCGCGTCACCATGGCCACGCTGGGGTTGCTGCAGTACCTGGCGCCGACGATCCAGTTCGTGATGGCCGTGTGGCTGTTCAACGAGCCGCTGCAGCCCGAGCGCCTGGCCGGCTTCGTGCTGATCTGGATCGCACTGGGGCTCTACAGCGCCGAATCGCTGTGGCGGCTTCGGCGCGAGGCCACTGCCTGAGCAGACCGCCTCGAACCGGGCCGCCTACCGGATGTCAGCTGCGCGGGCGCAAGTCGCTCGCCAGGCTGGCCAGGGTCTCGGGGGCAATGGCCACATGTGCCGGGTAGTTGGTGTGATCGCAGCCGAGCTTGACACCGGCACCGGCACACACCGCATCGCGTGCCGCGGGCGGCAACTCGAAACGAAGGAAGTGCACTGCGGAGGTCTTCTCGTCGTTCTCGCGGTCCAGGTCCTCGTCGGCGATGGCATAGGCCCGTGCATGGCCTTCGACCTCGACGAACATGCGGTCCTCGACGCCGATCAGGCGGCCCAGTTCGCGCTTGCGCTCGTTGGGATCCGGGTACTCGATCAGCATCGTGGCCTTCCAGTTGGAGCCGTCCGGGACGAGTGGCGCGTAGGCCTCGATCTCGGACTGGATGCCATCCTCGTCGAAGATCTTCTCGATGTGCAGCATCTCCTGGATCTGGCGGCGGATGGTCTGCTCGTCCTCGAACTGCACGGTGATGTGGTCCCCCAGCCGCACACTGCGCAGACGGCGGTGCGCGATCACCGATGGCTTGTCGGATTTCCGGATCCTGGCGTAGGCCTCGAGCGTGAGGAGGCTGTCTCGGGTGATGGTCATCTCGTTTTCCTCACAAGCCATAGGCCCGGCGCAGCAGGCTCAAGGGGTGTTGAAGCGCCTTGGCCGGGGTGCCTGCGGCAGCCATGCCTTGCGCGATGTGGTGGCCCGCCAGGGCGCAATCGCTGCTGATCACGTCGGGCTCGTCCTTGGACATGGCCTTGAAGACGGGCTTGCCGATCTTCATCGCGATGGGGTGGTAAGGCGTTTTCACGCCGTAGGTGCCGGCGTGGCCCGAGCAGCGTTCGACGGTATTGAGGTGCACCGTCACCGACTTGCCGATGAGCTTGAACATCTCCTCCGTCTTGCGGCCGATGTTCTGCACGCGCCCGTGGCAGGGGATGTGGTAGCTGACCTTGCCCAGCGCATTCTTGAAGTCGAGCTTCAGCAGGCCGTCCTTGTGGCGGGCGACCAGGTACTCGAAGGGATCGAACATCGCCTGCTTGACGAGCTGCACATCGGCCTCGCCCGGGAACATCAGCGGCAGTTCCTGCTTGAACATCAGGGTGCAACTGGGGATGGCGCTCAGGATGGCATAGCCCTCCTTGGCGTAGCGGGCCAGCACGGCGATGTTGGCTGACTTGTGCTCCGCCACGGCATCGAGATCGCCCAGTTCGAGCTTGGGCATGCCACAACACTTTTCCTTCTCGACGATCTCGTACGGAATGTCGTTGTGCTCGAGGACCTTCAGCAGGTCATGGCCGATGCCAGGCTCGTTGTAGTTGACATAGCAGGTGGCGAAGATCGCCACCTTGCCCGGCGTGCG
>CAYJEC010000098.1:0-9303 GCA_964369025.1 uncultured Ideonella sp.
CCCGCAGGCTGGCCAAGGCCGCAGGCAAGGAGCCGAAGAACCCGGAGGCCAAGGCCGCGCGCCTGGCTGCCCGGGCCGACAAGCCGCCCAAGGAGCCCGCGGTCAAGGCCGCCCGCGTGGCGGCCAAGGCCGACAAGGCGCCGAAGGCCAAGGCCGAAGGCCAGCAGGCCAATGGCGCCCGCGACCCGCAGGACAAGGCCGCCCGCGCCCTGGCCCGGGACGCCAAGGTCACGGCGCAGCGCGAGCAGCGCCGCAACACCCGGGCGGCCGACAAGGAAGCGAAGGCGGCAGCCGCCGCTGCGGCAGCGAAGGCCCAGGCCGAGTCGGCGGCAGCTGATCAAAATGCTGAACAGGCCCACCAGCCGGCCGTGATCACTGCGGTCAAGTGACGCCAGGATCCGGGGGTGGCCCCTGTGGGGCGGCCCCCGATCTCATTGCAGCGTCGGCGATGCTGCGGCGTAGATGGAGGGGCGGAAGTCCGGGCCGTGAAGGCCATCCTCGCCCATGGCCCACAGGGTGAGGCGGTCGGCGGCCATCGGCTTCGCATAGAGGAAGCCTTGCAACTCGTCGCAGCGCAGGGCCAGCAGCATGTCGTGCTGCGCATCGGTCTCCACGCCCTCGGCCACCACGCGCAGGCCCAGCGCATGGGCCATCTTGACAATGGCGTCGACCACCGCGAGCGCATCCGCGCTGTGCTGGATGTCGCTGAACAGGCTGCGGTCCACCTTCAGCTGGGTCACCGGCAACTTGCGCAGCAGCGCGAAATTGCAGTAGCCGATGCCGAAGTCGTCGATCGACAGTGTCACGCCCAATTGCGCCAGGCCGGAGAAGGCGCGGACGGCCGCCTCCTCCATCAGCACTGATTCGACGATCTCCAAGGTCAGCAATGAAGGGTCGATGTCGTGGGCCTGGATGGACTGGCGAAGCCGTTGGACCAGGTTTTCCTGCCGCAGCTGGTGCGCCGACAGGTTGATCGAGACCCGCATGCGAAGGCCGTGGCTCGTCCACTCGCGGACCTGCCGGCAGGCCTCGTCGATCACCCACTGGCCCAGCGCGCCGATCAGACCGAAGCGTTCAGCCACTGGGATGAAGACGCCCGGTGCAACCATGCCGCGCACCGGATGCTGCCAGCGCACCAGGGCCTCCACACCAGTGACCTGGCCTGAGCGGCCATCCACCTTGGGCTGGTAGTACAACACCAGCTCGTTGCGGTCGATGGCACCGCGCAGGTCGTGCTGCAGTTCCAACTGCGCTCGCGCGTCGTGCTCCATGCTGGGATCGAAGAAGGCGAAGCCGGCGCCGCCAGCGCGCTTGGCTGCGTACATGGCGGCGTCCGCGTTCGCCAGCAGCTTTGGGCTGGGCCCGTTTTCCGGGTACATCACGATGCCGATGGAGCAGGACAGGTGCACCTCCGCCCCATTGGGCAGCCTGTAGGGCTTGGCCACCGCCTGCAGCACGCGCTGCGCCACCTGGCTGGCCCCGGCCTCGCCGCCCGGCCGCTCAGCCAGGAGCAGGAACTCGTCACCGCCGACGCGGGCCACCACGTCGGACTGCCGCGCCAGGTTGTGCAGGCGCTGGCCGACTTCGCGCAGCACCGCGTCGCCCGCTGTGTGACCAAAGGAATCGTTGACCGGCTTGAACCCGTCCAGGTCGATGAACATCACCGCCAGGGCCGCATCCCCGGCGTTGGGCGCATCGACCCGTTCCAGGGCGGCCTCCAGCCGCTCCTCGAACAACAACCGGTTCGGCAGCCGCGTGAGCGGGTCCGAAAGGGCTTGTTCGCGCAAGCGCCGGTTGGCCTCGCTGAGGGAACTGGCCAGTTCCCGATTGCGGCTGGATGCGCGGGTGTCGATCAACGCACCGAAAAGGCCCAGCAACAGCGCCACCGCGCCGGCGCCGCAGGCCAGCTCCAACGCGCTTTCGCCTATCAGGAGCACGCCCACCGGGCGCGCGGACTCCTCGAAGCCCAGGCCACCCAATGCCAGCGCCTGGGCCAGACCGGAGACGAGCCCGAAGCCCACTGCACCCACCCACAGCCGCAGTGGAAAGGGCCCCATGGCGGCCCAGCGTGCATTGAACGCCACCCACAGCCCGGCCAGTGCCGCCGCAGCCACCAGAGCCACCGGCAGGCCGGCCCAGGCCAACACGGCAGTGGCGCCGCGCACGACGGGCTGGTCGCCCAGGCTGGCCAGGGCCATGGCTTGCAGCACGGCCCAGAGTGCACCGACACCCAGGCCTTGAACCGTCTGCCGCGTGGTGTCAGCCCATGAAAGGCGGGCGCTGGCCATGACCAGGAGCATGCCGGTCAAGGCCACCAGGCCTGCACCAGCCACAACCCAGCCGCGGAAGCTGACGCTCCAGGGCAGGCCGAGGCCCGTCAGGGGGAAGAACTGAAGCGCCCACAGGCCGGCGCCGGCTGCCACCGCACCGGCCGCCCACCAGCCGATGGCGGTGAGTGCGTCGGTCGACCGCGTCTTGCGCAGCGCATGGCCCAGCAGGCCGAAGAACAGCGCTGCCAGCAGCGCCGCCGCAGCCAGGTGGGGGCCATGAAGCTGCGGCGTGGCCAGGGCGCTGGCGAAGTTCGGGGCGTTCACGGGCATCCAGTCGAGCTTATCGGGGGATGGGCCGGCCGGGGCCACCGGTAACCCGCAAAATTGCCGGAAAGTGCGCTGGACGAATCACGCGTGCCGCGAGAAGCCCATCTCGCGACGCTGCCGCACCTCGGGCTTCACGCGGTGCTCGCTTTCGAGCTGGGCCAGGAACTCGTCCGGCAGGAAGCGCTCGCCGAGGATGTCCACCTGCCGCTGCACGGCGGCGAAGTCGCCGGGCGTGAGCTGGTCCAGATTCGCCAGGCGTTGGCGCTGTTCGTCGCTCAGCTGCTCGGCCGCGCCTCCCAGCGCCTCGGTGACGAACATCGCCAGCCGCTGCTCGGGTTGCAAGGCCTTGAAGCGGATCTTGAAGGTGAATCGGCGCAGGGCGGCTTCGTCCAGGTCCTCAAACAGGTTGGTGGTGCAGATGAAGACGCCGGCAAAGCGCTCCATGCCTTGCAGCATCTCGTTGACCTCGCTGACCTCGTAGTGGCGCTCGGCCAGGCGCCGGCTGCGCAGGAAGCTGTCGGCCTCGTCAAGTAACAGTACCGCCTCCTCGGACGCCGCTTCCTCGAACATGCGGGCCATGTTCTGTTCGGTCTCGCCAACGAACTTGCTCATGATGTCGCTGGCCTGGCGCACCAGCAGCGGCTGGCCCAGCGAGCTCGCGATGTGTTCGGCCAGGGCCGTCTTGCCGGTGCCGGGCGGGCCGAAGAAACACAGCGCACCGTGGCTGCGGCGCTGCAGGGCCTGAACGATCTGCGGCACGCCGAAACGGCACTCGACATTCAGCAGCGCTGGGTCGTAGGTGGTGACGGCCGGCCGGGCGCCGCGCTCTCGGCCCGCGCTGCCGCCCAGCGCGTGGTCGGCGTTGGCGAGTTGGCGCTCGATGAGGCCCTCCAGTTCACCCGGCTCGCCCGCCAACTGCGCAAAGCGAACTGCGGTGCGGATCTGCGCCGGCGTCAAGCCGCGCCGGCTCGCCAGCTTGGCGGTAAAGCCCTCGCTCACCGCACTGCCCGCCAACGCACGCGCCACCAGCGCTTCGCGCGCCCCCGGGGGCGGTGACTTCAGCTCCAGGTGGTACTGGAAGCGGCGGCGGAAGGCGGGGTCGATCTGCTCGATGCGGTTGGTGATCCAGATCACGGGCACCGGGTTGGTCTCCAGGATCTGGTTGACCCAGGCCTTGCCGCTGACGCTGGAGGAGCCGCCGGGGTCGCCGGCATCCAATCGGGCCATCAATTGCGCGGTGTCGCTGGGGATGGGCGGAAAGACATCTTCGACCTCGTCGAACAGCAGGCCCACATGGGCGCTGCCCTTCAGGAAGACCTGGCTGATCTGCAGCGAGCGGTAGCGGTCTCGGCCGGTCAGCGAGTTGCCGTCGCGGTCGGCGTACTCCACCTCGTAGAGCTCCAGGCCGGCGGATTCGGCGCAGACCTTGGCCAGCTCGGTCTTGCCAGTGCCCGGCGGGCCGTAGAGCAGCACGTTGACCCCGGCCGCCTTGCGCGCCACCGCGTTTTTCAGCAAGGCGCCCAGCACCTGCACCTCGGCGGCGACGAACTGGAAGTCGTCCACCGTCAGCTCGCTGCGGCTGGCGGGGCGGGTGAAGACGGCCATCAGGTCGCTCGGGTCGCGGTACTCGCGCATCAACACCGGTGGCAGCTGATCGCTGACCTTCATCAGGTCCGCCAGGTCGGTGATGTTGTGCTCGGAGATCAGGTTCTCGACCATGCCGATGCGTTCCAGCCGTGAGCCGGCTCGCAGGGCCTCCGCCACCTCGCGCTCGTCGACGCCGGCCACGCGTGCCAGCATCGCGAAGGCCTCTTGTGCGTTCGAGACCTTGAACTCCACCAACAACCCGCGCAACTCGCGCTGGTACCGCGCCAGCGTGCCGTAGAGCAGCAAAGCGCGCTCGGCCGGGTTGAACTGCAGCAGCTGGCCCAGTGCGTCGATGTTCTTCTCGACCAGCGTGGCGTGCTTCTTCAGGTCCCGCTCCAGCCATTCGGCGGTGGCATTCAGTGTGGCCAGCAGATCCTTCGGAGCGTCCTTGATGTATTCGTCGATATAGAAGAACAGCGAGCCTTCCTCGTAGGGCCCGCGCCAGGCACCGTGGCGTTCGACAAAGACCGGGTCGCTCAGGCTGTCGTGGCCAGACCAGTGCTCATTGGCGGCACAGCGCCGCTGCAGGAAGGCGCGCACGCGGTGCAGCACCGGCACCGGCCACACCAGGTGCCGGCCGGTCAGGCTGAGCAGGCTGCTCCAGTCGCGCCGCAGGTTGAAGCGGCCCGCCTGCGCCAGGGTGAGGGTGAGCACGAAATGCGAGCACAGGCGGTCGAGCACCGGCGCTTCGGCCAGGCCCGGGGACAACACCATGCGTGCATCGGCAAGACGCTTGACCACTTGGCTCCTCCTCGTGGTGGCCGCAGCGCCAGCGCGCCCGTGTCACCGCCGAAGTGAAGGCGATCTTGTCCCAGGGGCTCGCCGAGGGCAAGCCCCCCATGGCTGGCACCGGGTGCCCTGTCTCAATGAAGGACGAGTGGAGCCTGGGCCAGCTGGGTGTAGCCGGCGATGTAGTCGTCGATCTCCTCGATGCTGGGCTCGCCGGCTTGGGCCAGCGCCTCGACGCCCTTGCGGAAGCGCAGCGCCAGAGCCCCTTCGATGAAGATGCCCTTCTTGGCGAACTTGTCGACGATCTCATAGGCGCCGGGCGCTGCAGCCCCTTCGGCCACCCCTTCAGGCACCGGTGCATCGTCGCGCTGAAGCGTGATCTGCACGACGGCGAAGCTGTCGGAGTTGTAGACCAGGTTCATGCGGCGTCCTTCGGGCAGCGGCCGGAAGATACCGGGCCTATGCTCAGAAGGTGAAGGCCCTTGGGCAAAATTCAAGGTGCTGGCGGTGGCGGGCTTGGCGCCGGCGGCAGCGCGCCACGCAGCCAGAACGACGAGCTTGCCTTTCCGGGCACCGGCGTGAATCTCAGCGCCACTGGCACATGGCCGGCCTGAGGCGCCAGCCACAGCTCGACCCGCTGGTCGTAGGGCCGCGCTGGCTCGCGGACCAAATGCACCGCGTCGACCGGGCCGCTGTCCAGGCCCAGGCGCTCGGTGCCGGTGACCTCGAAGCGCCATTCCTCCGCCTGGCCGCGGGTGCCGGCCACCTGCACGCGGACGTGATCGCCGCCCTTCAGGCCACCCGTGCGTGCCTGTGCAATGGCGGCGAGCTGCCACAGCACGCTGACCCGGTCTTGCGCGCCGTTGAATAGAGGCACAGCTCGGGTGGACCCGGAAAAGCTGATCACGCCCTGGTCGCGCTGGAAGTTCACGGCCCGCACCTCGACACCGCGCTGCCGCTCGACCATGCGCTCGGGCGCCAGGCCGGTTGCGGCATGGCGGCCGCGCGAGACCCAGTCCATCAGCGCGCTGTTGCCGGCCTCGCCCCAGAAGCGGGCGCGGTACTGGCCGTCGGCCTGAGGCTCCCAGCTCAGTTGCCCCGAGCCCGCGTCGTCGCCCCGCTCCACACGGTAGTCCAGCTTCATCGGCTGGTCGGAGGCGGCTGCGGCGTAGGTGGGTGGCCGGCGCCCGCCGTCGTCGCTGGCGGCCGCGTCGGCAGGGCCCGGCGAGCCTGCGCCGCGGTTGGCCTCGTTGCCGCTCTCTGGCGTTGGCGTTTCGGTCGAGGACACAGCCTCCGGTGCCAAGGGGCCGGCGGTCCAGTCGACCGGCCGTGCATCGGGCGCGGTGGCCGGCGCCGGGTTGGGTGATGGGGCCGCCAGCAGGGGCGGCGGTGTGGCCGGCACAGGCGCCTGCACCGGCGTTGGTGTTGGCAGCGTCGGATCCTCGGCCACCCGGTGCACCGCGGCCGGCGGCAGGGTCACCAGCTGCATGGCCGGCGGTCGGCCGGGCTGGCGCCCGAGCGGCTGGTACACGGGGCCGATCAGCGCGCCATGCAGAAGGGCCACCAACAGGACGAGCGCGCCCAGGCGGCCGCGCCGCTGCCAGACCGGGCCCGGGGGCCAGTCGGGCAGGCGCAGGGGCAGGGGCAGGCTCGGCACGCTCATCGGACAATGGTGCCATCAACCGCGACACCCCGGACCCGAATGAAACTCGCCACCTACAAGGACGGCTCGCGTGACGGCCAGCTGGTCGTCGTCTCGCGCGACCTGTCGAGCGCGCACTTCGCCAACGGCATCGCCACCCGCCTGCAGCAGGTGCTGGACGACTGGAACTTCCTGTCACCGCAGCTGGAAGACCTGGCCACCACGCTGAACCACGGCAAGGCCCGGCACGCCTTCGCGTTCGATCCGGCGATGTGCATGGCGCCCTTGCCGCGCGCTTGTCAGTGGGCCGTTGGCTCGGCCTACCTGAGCCATCCTGGCGGCCCGCTGGTCTACCAGGGGGGCAGCGACGACTTCCTCGGCCCCTGCGACGATGCACCGTTCACGACTGCCGATGGGGGCATCGACTTCGAGTCCGGGATGGCCGTGATCACCGGCGACGTCCCGATGGGCACGCCACCGGCGCAGGCGCTGGAGGGGGTGCGCCTGTTGATGCTGGCCAACGGCTGGACACTGCGCCACCTGGTGTCGGCCGAGCTCGCCAAGGGCCACGGCTTTTTTCAGAGCAAGCCGGCCGCGGCCTTCAGCCCGGTGGCGGCAACGCCGGACGAACTGGGCGACGCCTGGCACGGTGGCCGGGTGCACCTGACCCTGCAGTCGGTTTGGAACGGCCGCACCGTGGGCCGCGCCGAGGCCGGGCCGGAGATGATCTTTCACTTTGGCCAACTGCTCGCCCACCTCGCGAAGACCCGCAACCTGCGCGCTGGCAGCATCGTGGGCTCCGGCCCGGTCAGCAACCAGGACTTGGCCAGGGGCTACAGCTGCATCGCCGAAACGCGCGGCCGGGAGGCGCTCGAGAACGGCGAACCCCGCACCGGCTTCATGCAGTACGGCGACACCATCCGCATCGAGATGAAAGGGCGCGACGGCCAGAGCGTCTTTGGTGCCATCGAGCAGACCGTCGTGGAGGTGGGGTGACCGCGGCGGGCTGGCGCCGGCTGCTGGGCGCGGCCCTGCTGGGCCTGGCACTGCCGGCCTGGCCCGCTGGGCCGGCCTGCCCGCCAGAGCCGGCGCCGCTGCGGGCCGAGCAGCTGCAGGAGGGCCAGCGACAGGCGCTGGATCGCGGCTTCCTCTGGGCCGTCAAGCAGGGCGGGCGTACCTCCTGGCTCTATGGCACGGTTCACGTGGCGCGGTTGCCCTGGATGTTTCCGGGGCCGGCGGTGGTGAAGGCGCTGAACGCCTCCCGCGCCGTGGCGCTGGAACTGGACATGCTGGATCCGGACATCGCCCGCCGCCTGTCGGCTGCCGTGGTGGCGCCCAAGGGCCAGCCCCCACTGCCGGCCCCGCTGGCCCGCCGCCTGGCGCAGCAGGCCGAGTCGATGTGCGCCGGCGCGTCACTGGCCCCACTCCGCCCGGAGATGCAGGCGATGACGCTGGTTGCCCTGGCCGGACGCCGCATGGGCCTGGAGCCGGCCTACGGCATCGACGGCTTCCTTTCCAGCATGGCCCGCGGCCTGGGCAAGCCGGTGATCTCGCTGGAGACCCCCGAGTCGCAGATTGCGCTGCTGCTGCAACCCACCCAGGCCGCCAGCGAAGAACTCATCGCCGGCACGCTGGACGAGCTGGAAAACGGCCGTGCGCTGCGCACTGTGCAGCGGCTGGCCGAGGCCTGGGGCGCCAGCCAGCTCGACGAACTGGCCAACTACGCCCAGTGGTGCGACTGCCTGAACACCGCCGAGCAACGGGCCTTCCAGCGCCGGCTCATCGACGAGCGCAACCTGGTGCTGGCCGACAAGGTGGCGGCTTTGCATCGCGAGAGCGGGCCGGTGTTCGCCGCAGTCGGCGCGCTGCACATGACCGGGCCCCAGGGCTTGCCAGCCCTGCTGGCCGCACGCGGGTTCGAGGTCGAGCGGGTGCCCTATCCGGCGGCGCTCGGGTTCACCCGGTAGCGCCGGGCCTGAACGGCAGGCGCACAATCCTTGCATCCGGGTCAACGAACAAGAGGCACGCATGGCAGACGCCGCCGCTTTCACCAAGCTGGTTCCTGGTTTCGACTTCCTGCAGGGGCTGGTGAAAAACGCCGGCGCTTCCCTGCCCAACATGGGCCAGTGGATTGCCCCCACGCTCAACCCCGAAGAGCTTGAGAAGCGCATCGAGGAGTTGCGCACGGTCCAGTTCTGGCTCGAGCAGAACGCCCGCATGCTGGGTGCGACGATCCAGGCGCTCGAGGTGCAGCGCATGACGCTGTCCACGCTGAAGACCATGAACGTGCAGATGGGCGAGTTGCGCGACTCCATCAAGCTCACGGTCCCCGAGCCGCTGGGTGCCGGTGCCGACGATGACGATGACGACGAGGACGAGGCCCCCGCGCCCGCTCCGGCGCCCCGCCCGGCCGCCAAGAAGGCCGCCCGAGCCGGCGCAGCGAAGACCCGTCTCGAGACCCCCGCCGGCACGGTCGATCCAATGCAGTGGTGGGGAGCGTTGACCAAGCAGTTCACGACGCTGGCCGCTGGCGCCATGAAGGACACCGCGACCGACGCCGCCAAGAACCTGGCGGGTGCCATGGTCAAGCAGAGCTTCGACGCCGCCGGCGAGACCCTCAAGCGGGCTGTCGAGTTGGGCGCGCACGGGCCCGCCAAGGCGGCCACACAGGCCGCCGCCAAGGTGGTC
>CAYJEC010000099.1:0-9288 GCA_964369025.1 uncultured Ideonella sp.
GCCTGTGGCCCGCTGATCGCGCAAGCCGCACCGCCCAACGTCCGCCCCGCCGTGCTGCGCGGGCCGATCGCCGAAGCGGTCTACGACGGCGTGAGCAACGACCTGCTCACCGCTGGTCTCGGCAAGAGCGGCCTGCTCGGCGCCACCCCGGCTTATGTGGACCCGTTCCACCCGACGCCCGCCGAGTTGCGCCGCAACGCCATCTACGTGAACTACCGTGCGCTGATCGACCCCACGCTGGGCGGCGGCTTCACCGTGTTCTACGGCCCCAACATCGACGTGAACGGCCACGACACGCTCGGCGAGGGCAAGATCGCCGGCCGCGAGTACATCGTCTGGGCGGACGACGGATCGGGCCGGCAGAACGTGACGCTGATGGTGCAGGTGCCCGACAGCTTCAACCCCGAGGCGGCCTGCATCGTCACGGCCACCTCGTCCGGATCGCGTGGGATCTATGGCGCCATCGGCACCTCGGGCGACTGGGGGCTGAAGCACGGCTGCGCGGTGGCCTACACCGACAAGGGCAACGGCAACGGGATCCATGATCTGGTGAGCAACGCGGTGACCGCGCGTGACGGCACGCTGTTCGACGCCGCCACCGACCAGTTCGAACCCCTGTTCGTGGCCGACGTCAGCGACGCGGACCGCGCCGCTTTCAACGCCGCCACCCCGAACCGCGTGGCCTACAAACACGCCCACTCGCAGCAGAACCCCGAGAAGGAATGGGGCCGCCACACGCTGGATGCCGTGCGCTTTGCCTTGTACGTGCTCAACGAGCGCTACGGCAAGCCCGACCCCAAGAACCCAGGGGCCCACCGCGCCACCCTGAACGCCAAGAACACCCTGGTGATCGCCAGCAGTGTCTCCAACGGGGGCGGCGCCGCGCTGGCCGCAGGCGAGCTGGACACCGAGGGCCTGATCGACGGCATCGCGGTGAGCGAGCCCAACGGGCAGGCGCGCGGCACCAACCAGCTGGTGATCCAGCAGGGCGGGAACGCGGCGGTGAAGACCGGCCGTCCGCTGGTGGACTACTTCACCTTCGCCAACGTCTACCAGCCCTGCGCGATCCTGTCCTCGCAGGCCGGCCTGTCGGTGAACCCGGCGTTCTGGCCGGCGGCCTACACCACATCGGCGCAGAACCGCTGTGCCGCGCTGGCCGCCAAGGGCCTGGTCAACGGCGCCACGCTGGAGCAGCAGGCCGACGACGCGCTGGCCCGCATGCTGGCCCATGGCTGGCAGGCAGAGAGCAACTTCCTGCAGCAGTCGCATTTCCGTTTCGCGACCAACTCGATCGCCTACACCTACGTCAATGCGGCAGGCCGCTTCAGCGTGCTGGACAACGTGTGCGGCTACAGCCTGGCCAACACCGACGCGACCGGCGCGGTGATCCCGCAGGTGGGCGTCGTGCAGGCCGGCATCTTCGCCAGCGGCAACGGCGTGCCGCCGACCAGCGGTGTGAACATCGTCTACAACCCCTCGGTGGGTGGGGCCCGGCTGGATTTCCTGGCCACCTCGCCCAGCACCGGCCTGGCCGATTTCGGGCTGGACGGCGCGCTGTGCCTGCGCTCGCTGGCCACCGGCCGCGACGCGGTGAGCAACCTGCCGTTGACGGGCACGATGAAGGCCATGTCCGACCGGGTCAAGGCCGGGGTGGACGAGGTGCGCCTGAACGCCCGTGTGCACGGCAAGCCCACGCTGATCGTGGCCGGCCGCAACGACGCGTTGCTGCCCATCAACCACACTGCACGCGCCTGGTTCGCCAAGAACCAGTCGCACGGCGGCAACGTGGGCAACACGCGCTATGTCGAGGTCACCAACGCCCAGCACTTCGACAGCTTCATCGGCTTTGGCGTGCTGCTGGGCTACGACACCCGGTACATCCCGCTGCATGTCTACTTCAACCGGGCGCTGGACGCGATGTGGGCGCACCTGAAGGACGGCACCGCGCTGCCCCCGAGCCAGGTCGTCCGCACCGTGCCGCGCGGCGGCGTGAGCGGTGCAGCGCCGGCGCTGACGGCGGTCAACGTGCCGCCGATCCAGGCCGGCCCGGGGGCGGGCGACCTGATCGGCTTCAGCGGCAACACGCTGTCCATCCCTGACTGACCCGCGCAGGCCGGCGATGACGAACTTCACCTCCCGCTACCTCACCTGCGAGGGCCGCGAACTGCACTTCATCGAGTGGGGCGCGGCGCAAGGCGAAACCGTCATCGCCTGGCATGGCCTGGCGCGCACCGGGCGCGACATGGACGACATTGCCGAGCACCTGTCGGCGCGTTACCGGGTGATCTGCCCGGACACGATCGGCCGGGGCCTGAGCCAGTGGAGCCCGGAGCCGGATCGCGAGTACTGCCTGGGTTTCTATGCCGCCCTGGCAACCTCGCTGGTGGAGCAACTCGGCCTGTCGAGCGTCCATTGGCTGGGCACCTCGATGGGCGGCGCCATCGGCCTTCGCGCGGCAGCCACCAGCCTGCGCGGCCGGATCCGGCGCCTGGTGCTGAACGACATCGGCCCGCACCTGGCTCCTGCGGCAGTTCAGCGCATCCGCAGCTATGCCGGCCACCCGCCGGCCTTTGCCACCGTGGGGGAGTTGGAAGCCTACTTCCGCACGGTCTACGCGCCGTATGGTTTCTTGACGGACGGGCAGTGGCGCCGCCTCACCGAGACATCCACCCGCCGCCTGCCCGACGGCCGGGTCACGCCACACTACGACCCTGCGATGGTCCGGCAGTTCGAGGCCCATCCCACCGACTACGACCAGTGGGAGGCCTGGGACACGGTGGACATCCCGGTGCTGTGCCTGCGCGGCGAACACTCTGATCTGCTGGAGCGCGACGTCGCCGAGCAGATGCGCCAGCGCGGCCCGCGGGCCGAGGTGGTGGAGATTGCAGGCTGCGGCCATGCGCCAGCGTTGAACGTGCCCGCTCAGTGGGAGATGGTCGACAAGTTCTTCGCGGCGGCCTGAGGGCGCAGGTTAAGCTGCGCGCCTCGCCGTGCGGGTGACCGCCGAGGAACTGCCCATGATTCGAGCCGTGATGGGGCTCCATCCGTGAGCGACCCCATTGTTTCGTTCGAAGGAGTCGAGCGCCGCTACCCACTGGCAGGCGGCCGGTTCCACCTTGCCTTGCGCAGCCTGGATCTGCGCATCACGGCCGGTGAGCAGGTGGCGATCCTGGGCAAGTCGGGCAGCGGCAAATCCACGTTGCTGAACCTGATGGCGGGTCTGGACCGCGCCAATGACGGCCGCGTGCGGGTGGCTGGCAGCGATCTGTCGGCCCTGGGCGAGGACGCGATGTCCCGCTGGCGCGGCCGGCAGGTGGGCGTGGTGTTCCAGTTCTTCCAGTTGTTGCCTACCTTGACTGCGGCTGAAAACCTGCACATCGCGATGGATCTGGTCGGCGTGGTGCCCAAGTCGCAGCGCGCTGCGCGCGCTTTGGCCCTGCTGGATCGGGTGGGCGTTGCCGACCAGGCAGGCAAGTTGCCGGCGGCCCTGTCCGGTGGCCAGCAACAGCGGGTGGCGATCGCCCGCGCGCTGGCCAACGATCCCCCCCTCCTGCTGGCCGACGAGCCCACCGGCAACCTCGACACCGAGACCGCCTCAGCCATCACCGGCCTGTTCAGTTCGTTGTCGCGGGAGGGCAAGACCTTGGTGCTGGTCACCCATGACGACACCTTGGCGCGGGCCTCGCAGCGTGTGATCCGCCTGCAGGATGGAACGATCGTGGCGGACGGCCCGGGCAACAACCTCACATGAGTTCCAGCTGGCGCAAGGCTTGGGCGGATCTGCGAAGCCACCGCGTGGCCTTTGCGCTGATCGCGTTGGTGCTGATCCTGGGCACCGCCGGCATGGTCGCCGCTCTCGACGCGCAGACGGTGCTGCGGCGCGAGATCGCCGCCAGCTTCGACCATGCCGAGGCTGCCGACATGGTGCTGTGGTTCGACGGGATCGACGAGCCGCTGCGGGCCGGCCTGGCCGCGCAGCCAGGCGTGGCCGCAGTCGCGGTGCGGCGGGTCGCCTACCTGCGCATCGCCGGCGCCGGAGGCCGGGAGTTTCCGCTGCATCTGAGCATCGTGGCCGACCCGCTGGCCCAGACGGTGGTGCGGGCCCACGCGCACGGGCCGGTCGGAACCGGCTTGTGGGTAGAACAGTCCGGCCAGACACTGCTTGCTGCCAGGCCCGGTGAGAAGCTGGATCTGCGAGACAGTGCAGGCGCCGTGGTGTCTCTGCCGCTGGCCGGCTGGCTGCATGACCCCGGCGTGGCGCCAAGCACCCAGGAACAGATGGTGTATGCCTGGGCCACGCCCGACCTGGCCGGCCGCCTGCTGAAGGCGACCGGGCCGGACCAGGCGCTCGTCAGGCTGGACCGGCGCGGCTCGTACAGTGAAACCGCAGAACACACCAGCCGGCTGGTGGCCTGGGCAGCTGGCCAGGGCCGGCCCGCGGTGCGCGCCGATACGCACGTGGCCCGGCACCCGCACGACTTGCTGATGACGGCCATGCTGCGCATGCTGGGCATCCTGTCGGGCATGGCATTCCTGAGCAGCGCGGCGTGGAGTGCCTACATGGTGTCGATGTGGATGCGGCGCGAGCAGCGCGTGGTGGGCATCATGAAGTCGCTGGGTGCGCGGCATGGGCAGGTGGCGGCGCAGTACCTTCTGCTGGCCGGGCCGCTGATGTTGCTGGCCGCCGGCCTGGCGGTTCCCATGGGCGCCTCACTGGGGCAGGTGCTCGTGGTGCGCGAGGCGGCGGAACTGAACATCGACCTGGCCTCGGCCGCTGTGGCCGCCCCGTGGCGCGCACTGACACTCGGGCTTGCGCTGGGCCTGCCAGTGCTGTCCGTGGCCTGGCCGGTCTGGCGAGCCGCCCGCATGACACCTCGCGAGGCCATGTCCGATGCGGGGGTGGGCATGCCCGGCGGCACCGGCGTGCACCGCGCCCGCTGGCTGCGTCTTCCCGGCGACAGGCGATGGACCCTGGCCCTGCGCAACAGTTTTCGCCGGCCCTGGCGTCTGTCGATGATGCTGGCGGCGCTGGCCGCTGGCGGGGCGCTGCTCCTGACCAGCCACAGCAACCACGAAGCCGTGATGGCCACGGTGGATGCCAGCCTGGCGAACCAGGCGCACGACATCGAGGTGGCCATGCAGCGACCCGCGCCCGCCGAAGAACTCGTGGCTCTGGCCCTTGCCGTGCCGGGCGTGGCGCGGGCCGAGGCTTGGCGGCGGGCCGGGGTCAGCGTATCTGACGCCGTGTCAGCGGGCAGCGAGCCGGCGGCGCGTCTGGCGCTGGTGGGCATCCCACCCGGCTCGCAACTCCAGCGCCGGCCCGTGGTGGAAGGCCGTTCACTGCGTGACGGGGCCACCGACGAGGTGCTGGCCACCCGCCACCTGCTGGCGGCTCACCCGCAGATGCGCCTGGGCGCGCTCGTGCACCTCACGTACCGTGAGCGCCAGCATCCGGTGCGGGTGGTCGGGCTGGTTGAGGAGATCGGCCAGACCACCCTGCTGGCGCCTGAGGCGACCTTCGAAGCCGTCACCGGGTTGGGGGATGCCGCCTCCTCGCTGCGTGTCGAGGCACGCGACGGCGTGTCGCTGGCCTTGCTGGCGCGTGCCCTGGACCAGACGCTGCTGGATGCCCGGCACACTCCGGCGCAGATCATCACCCGCGACAGGGTTCGCGACGCGCTGGACGAGCATGTGCGGGTGGTCGGCGATGTCGTGCGAACGGTGGCCCTGGCCGCAGCGCTGTGCGGCGGGCTGTGGCTCGTGGCCAGCGCGGGCCTGGGCGTCATCGAGCGCACGCGGGAGATCGGCGTGCTGAGGGCGCTCGGGGCCACGCCGCGTGACATCCAAGGAGTCTTTCTGGCCGAGGCGGCGGTGGTCGCCGGGTCGGCTGCGCTGCTGGCCGTCGTGCTGTCGATGGGGTTGATCGCCTGGCTGGGCCATCTGGCCGGGACGCAGTTGCTGCACGCCACGGTGCACTTCCATGTCTCGACGAAAGGACTGGCTCTGCTCGCCGCCGGGTTCGCCGTGCTGTTGGCTGCGGTGGCGGTGGCCGTCCAGCGTGTGTTGCGCCTGTCCGCTCGCGACGCGCTGGCCCGCGAGTGACACCGGCTGGCCGTCAGCTGGCCATCGCCTCGCCCAGGCGGATCGCCCCTCCCGGCGCCCAGGCCGGGTTGAAGCGCAAGGGCCCGGCCGGGAACAGCATCACCACCGTCGAGCCCAGGAGGAAGCGGCCCATTTCCTCGCCTTGGCTGAAGCTGAGGTTCGGGTCGCTGTAGCTCCACTCGCGCAAGCGGCCTGGCCGCGGTGGGTTCACGACACCGTGCCACACGGTCGCCATGCTGCCAACGATGGTGGCGCCCACCAGCACCAGCACGAAGGGGCCGGCGTCGGACTCGAACACGCACACCACCCGTTCGTTGCGGGCGAACAGGCCCGGCACACCACGCGCGGTGGTCGGGTTCACCGAGAACAGCGCGCCGGGCACGTGGATCATGCGGACCAGACGGCCGTCACACGGCATGTGGATGCGGTGGTAATCGCGCGGGCTCAGGTACAGCGTGGCAAAGTGGCCGTTGGCAAAGCGTGCCGCCAGCGCCGCGTCGCCGCCCACCAGCGCGGCGGTGCTGTAGCGGTGGCCTTTGGCCTGGAAGACCTGGTCGCCGTCGATGGCGCCGAACTGGCTGATGGCGCCATCCACCGGGCAGATCAGCCGGGCATCGGCCAGTGGCCGGGCGCCTGCCTTCAGCGGCCGTGTGAAGAATGCGTTGAAGCTCTTGTAGGCAGCGATGTCCGGCTCGGCGGCCTCGGCCATGTCGACACCGTAGCGGGCAACGAAGCGGCGGATGGCACCCGTGGTCAGCGCACCGAGTTCGCGCCGTGCGAACGAACCAGCCAGCATGGTGAGGGCCTGCTTGGGCAGCAGGTACTGGGGCAGGACGGCCAGGCGGTCGGACACGGGTGATGGCGCGGTGGGAGCGGGGCCGCGATTGTCTCTCAGCGGGTTGACGGAAACAGCTGGGCCCAGCCCGCGTGTCCAAGTCGCTCCATCGTCTCGATGTTTCGCTCGAAGATCATCTCGGCCTCGGGGAAGACCTCCACCGCGCGGTCGATGCTGGCTTCGCGGATCAGATGCAAGGTGGGGTAGGGCGCGCGGTTGGTGAAATTGGTGATGTCGTCGGGCTCGGTGCCGGCAAACTGGAACTGCGGGTGGAAGCTGGCGACCTGGATCTCGCCGTCCAGGCCCAGTTCGGCCGGCAAGGCCTCGGCGGCGCCGAGAAAGTCATTGAAGTCGAGGAAGTCGGCCAGCAGGCCCGGGACGATCAGCAAGGTGGTGTCGGTCACCTCGGGGGCTGTGGCGGCGAGGTGGCGCAATTCCTCTGCCAGTTGGCCCAGCAGACTCTCTGGCGAGGGGGCCTCGCTGACCACGTGGCGGATCTGGCCCTTCACGTGCACGCTCTTGGCAAAGGGGCAAAGATTGAGGCCGATGACCGCCTTCTCCAGCCAGGCGACGGTGTCCGCCATCACGGTGTCGGGGGCGTTGGTCATGGGGGGATTGTCGCGCGGTGACAATCCCCCCATGGCTGCCGACCCCACCACCGACGCCCCGCACGAAGCCTTCGCCCAGGTCACCCGCCTGCTGGCCGAGCGGGGACACCCCCATGTGCCCCAGTGGCTCAGCACGCCGGCCCGCACCTGCCAGGAGGCTGCCGAGGCGCTGGGCCTGGCCACCGGCCAGATCGCCAAGAGCGTGATCTTTCGCCGCCGGGCGGACGACGCGGCGGTGCTGGTCGTGGCCTCTGGCGACAAACGGGTGGACGAGAAGAAGGTGGCTGGACTGGTGGGCCCCATCGGCCGCGCCGATGCCGAGTTTGTCAAGGCCAAGACCGGCTACTCGATCGGTGGCGTGGCGCCGCTCGGGCATGCCACACCGCCGGTGACGCTGATCGACCGCGAGCTGTTCCGGTTTGGCGAGGTCTGGGCCGCGGCGGGCCACCCGAACGGGGTGTTCCGCCTCTCACCGGCCGACCTCGAGCGGCTCACCGGTGCGCCGGTGGCAGACGTGGTGCAAGCATGACCGCTGCCGCGCCCAGGCCTGCCAGCGTGCGCTCGCCCTGCACCAGCGTGTGCAGGCTGAACGCGGGCACCGGCTGGTGCGAGGGGTGCTATCGCAGCATCGACGAAATCGCCGCCTGGTCGACGATGAGCGACCCCGAGCGCCTGAAGGTCTGGCGCCTGCTGGGCCCGCGCCGCCGGCAAGGCGTCCCCCCCCAGGAGCCCGACGCATGACACCGATCACCTTCCACTTCGACGTGGTCTCGCCTTTCGCCTACCTGGCCTTCGAGCACCTGCCCGAGGCGCTGGAGGGTGTCAGCCATGTGGTCGAGTACCGGCCGGTGCTGTTTGCCGGGCTGCTCAAGGCCCACGGCCACAAGGGGCCGGCCGAGATCCCGCCCAAGCGAGAGTGGACATTTCGGCAGGTGGACTGGCTCGCGGCAAAGCTCGGCCAGGGCGCGATGCGCTGCCCGGCGCCGCACCCATTCAACCCGCTTGCGCTGCTGCGCCTGTCTCTGGCTTGCGGGCCGGCCGGGAGGATGCCTAACCGGCGTGTTGTGGAGATTCTGATGCGGCATGTCTGGCGCGGCCACGGCGCCGACCCCAACGAGCCTGACAGGTTGGCCTCGCTGCGTGGCGAACTGTCGCCGGAGCGCGACCCGGACAGTGACGAGGTGAAGGCTGAACTGCGGGCCCTGACCGATGAGGCCATCGCGGCTGGCGTGTTTGGCGTGCCCAGCTTCGTGGCCCGTGGCCGGCTCTATTGGGGCCTGGATGCCTTGCCGATGCTGCGCGACGATCTGCTGTCAGCCGAGGCCGCGCCCTGATCGGGCAAAACCCTCGGTCCGCCGCCCACTCCCACATCGCGAAAGATTTCGTCAGGGTTTGGCCCGAGTTTGTCAGCCAGCGATCAGCTTGGCGTCAGACCTCGGTCAGAGCCAACTCCGATAGTGCGCCCATGTGCCGTCGAGGTGGTGGCACAAAGGCTCACAGGAGACATTCATGGCAACTTCAGCGGCAGCAACGCCGATGACGAAAGAGGAAAAGAAGGTCATCTTCGCTTCCTCGCTCGGCACGGTGTTCGAGTGGTACGACTTTTATCTCTACGGCACTCTGGCCGTCGTGATCGGCAACCAGTTCTTCTCGGCACTGGATCCCGCATCGCGGACCATCTTCTCGCTGCTGGCTTTTGCCGCCGGCTTCATCGTGCGCCCCTTCGGCGCGCTGGTGTTCGGC
>CAYJEC010000100.1:0-9270 GCA_964369025.1 uncultured Ideonella sp.
TTCCTGCACCAGCTGACGGAAGAGGACGGTTCGTTCAAGGTGCTGCAAAACAGCCTGTCCAACATCACCGACGACCGACGATTGCAACTGCTGCTGATCGCCTTCGCGTTCGGTGCCTTCTTCGAAGGCGCGGCAGGCTTCGGCACGCCGGTGGCCGTGACCGCCGCGCTGCTCATCGGCCTGGGCTTCAGGCCCCTCGCGGCGTCGGGCCTGTCGCTGATCGCGAACACCGCGCCGGTGGCCTACGGTGCGCTGGGCACGCCAGTGATCGCGCTGGCCGCCGTCACGGACCTGGACCTGCTGCAACTGTCGGGGATGATCGGCCGCCAATTGCCGTTCTTCTCGTTCCTGGTGCCGTTCTGGCTGATCTGGGCCTTCGCCGGCTTCAAGGCCATGTGGGAGATCTGGCCCGCCATCTTCGTGACCGGCTTGTCCTTTGCCGTCACCCAGTTCCTGGTCTCCAACTACCACGGCCCCTGGCTCGTCGACGTCATCGCCGCCATCGTGTCGATGGGCTCGCTGGTGCTGTTCCTGAAGGTCTGGAAGCCGAAGAAGGTGTGGACCTCGACGAGCCTCAAGGGCCATGAGAACGACACCTCCGAAGTGTCGGATCTGGCGAGTGAGAAGCCAGTGGGCCACGAAGCCGACGCCGGCGCCGCGATCTTCGCCAAGAACGACCGGCGCGCCGTGATGCTGGCGTGGGCGCCGTGGGCGATCCTGTCGGTGTTCGTCTTCGTCTGGGGCATCCCTGCCTTCAAGAAGGCGATGGACGGTATATCGGTGGTCAAGATTCCGTTCGACGGCCTGCACAACATGATCGAGAAGGTGCCGCCGGTCGTCGCCGTGGTTCACAAGGAAGCGGCGATCTTCAACTTCAACTACCTGTCGGCCACCGGCACCGGGATCCTGCTGGCTGCCATCATCGCCGGCCTGTTCATGCGCTATTCGCTGCTCGATCTGGCGCGGATCTACATGCGCACGATCTACCGCGTGCGCTTCTCGCTGCTGACCATCATGGTGATGCTGGCGCTGGGCTACCTGACCCGCTACTCGGGGCTCGACGCGACACTGGGCCTGGCCTTCGCGCTGACCGGGCCGATGTATCCGATGTTCGGCACGCTGCTCGGCTGGCTGGGTGTGGCGATCACCGGTTCGGACACTGCGTCGAACGTGCTCTTCGGCGGTCTGCAGAAGGTGACCGCGCAGCAGCTCGGGCTGGACCCGGTGCTGATGGCTGCCGCCAACAGCTCCGGCGGCGTGATGGGCAAGATGATCGATGCGCAGTCGATCGTCGTGGCGGCTACCGCCACGCGCTGGTTCAACCACGAGGGCGACATCCTGCGCTACGTCTTCTTCCACTCGGTGGCATTGGCGGTGCTCGTCGGTGGCTTGGTGACGCTGATGGCTTACGTCTACCCGTTCACCAAGCTGGTGTATTAGCCGGGTGCCCGCCACGTGCGACGCCGCACGAGGCACCGCGGAGTCTGGAAAGGAACTAGGAGCACCCATGCAGATCGGCATACCGAAGGAAACGGCGGCGGGCGAGAAGCGCGTCGCCACCGTGCCCGACGTGGTGGAAAAGCTCGTCAAGCTCGGCTTTCAGGTGGCGGTACAAAGCGGTGCGGGCGATGCCGCGAACTTCGCCGACGACACCTACCGCGCTGCCGGTGCGCAAGTGCTGCCCAGCGCGGGCGAGGTCTGGGCCCGATCCGACATCGTCTTCAAGGTGCGTGCGCCCATCCCCGACGAAGTGGCCCAGTTGCGCGAAGGTGCCACGCTGATCGGCTTCATCTGGCCGGCGCAGAACCCCGAGCTGATGCAGCAGCTGGCGGCGCGCAAGGTCACCGTGCTGGCCATCGACGCGCTGCCGCGCCAGCTGTCACGCGCGCAGAAGATGGACGCGCTGACCTCG
This sequence comes from uncultured Ideonella sp., assembly GCA_964369025.1. GTDB lineage: Bacteria > Pseudomonadota > Gammaproteobacteria > Burkholderiales > Burkholderiaceae_C > Ideonella. The sequence continues at coordinate 1,913 of CAYJEC010000100.1, forward strand.
ATGGCGGGTGTCAGCGGCTACCGCGCGGTGGTCGAGGCGGCCAACGCCTTCGGCCGCTTCTTCAACGGCCAGATCACGGCCGCGGGCAAGATCCCGCCGGCCAAGGTGTTCATCGCCGGCGCCGGTGTGGCTGGCCTGGCGGCCATCGGCACGGCGGCCAACCTGGGCGCCATCGTGCGCGCCAACGACACGCGCGCCGAAGTGGCCGACCAGGTGGTGTCCCTCGGCGGCGAATTCGTCAAGGTCGACTACGAGGAAGAAGGCTCGGGCGGCGGCGGCTACGCCAAGGTGATGAGCGAGGGCTTCCTGGCCGCCCAGCGCGCGATGTACGCCCAACAGGCCAAGGACGCGGACATCATCATCACCACCGCGCTGATCCCGGGCAAGCCCGCGCCCAAGCTGATCACCGCCGAGATGGTGATGAGCATGAAGCCCGGTAGCGTGATCGTCGACATGGCCGCCGAGCAGGGCGGCAACTGCGAGCTCACCGTGCCCGGCGAGGCGGTGGTGCGGCATGGTGTGACCATCGTCGGCTACACCGATCTGGTCAGCCGCCTGGCCAAGCAGTCGTCGACGCTGTACTCGAACAACCTGCTGCGCCTGACCGAGGAGCTGTGCAAAAACTCGGAAGGACGCAAGGATGGCCTGATCAACGTCAACATGGACGACGACGCCCTGCGCGGCCTCACCGTGATCAAGGACGGCACGATCACCTGGCCCGCGCCGCCGATCAAGCAGGCCGCGGCCCCCAAACCCAAGGCCGCGATGCCGGCCGCCGCCCCCAAGGGCCACGGCCACGGTGCCGGCGCGCCGATGTCGGTGCAATCGCTGGTCACGGTGTTCGGTGTCGGCGCGCTGCTGTTCGGGCTGGTGGGGCTGTACGCGCCGGCCAGCTTCCTGTCGCACTTCACGGTGTTCGTGCTGGCCTGCTTCATCGGCTACATGGTGGTGTGGAACGTCACGCCGTCGCTGCACACGCCGCTGATGAGCGTGACCAATGCCATCTCCTCGATCATCGCCATCGGCGCGCTGGTGCAGGTGGCGCCGCCGCTCACGTCCACGGTCGGCGGCGGTGGGATCGACCGGCCCAACGCGCTGATCCTCGGCCTGGCCGTGTTCGCGCTGGCGCTCACGGCCGTCAACATGTTCGGCGGCTTCGCGGTCACGCGGCGCATGCTGGCGATGTTCCGCAAGTGATCGGAAGACGACCATGACCGCGAGCCTGGCCACCGTCTCCTACATCGGCGCCACCATCCTGTTCATCCTCAGCCTGGGCGGGCTCGCCAACCCCGAGACCGCTCGCCGCGGCAACCTGTTCGGCATGATCGGCATGGCGCTGGCTGTGCTGGCCACCGTGCTGGGCCCACGCGTCACGCCGGCCGGCATCCCGTGGATCGTCGGGGCGCTGGCCGTCGGCGGGGCCATCGGCCTGTTCGCGGCGAAGAAGGTGCAGATGACGCAGATGCCCGAGCTCGTCGCGCTGATGCACAGCCTGGTGGGCCTGGCCGCCTGCCTGGTGGGATTTGCCAGCTACGTCGACACCTCCACCGTGTTCCCGACCGAAGCCGAGAAGGCCATCCACGAGGTGGAGATCTACATCGGCATCCTCATCGGCGCCGTCACCTTCTCGGGCTCGCTGATCGCCTTCGGCAAGCTGTCGGGCAAGATCGGCGGCAAGCCACTGCTGCTGCCGGGGCGGCATTTGCTCAACCTGGCGGGCCTGCTGGTGGTGATCTGGTTCGGCCGTGTGTTCCTGAATTCGCACGATATCCAGTCCGGCATGCTGCCGCTGCTGGTGATGACGGTGATCGCGCTGCTGTTCGGCGTGCACATGGTGATGGCCATCGGCGGCGCCGACATGCCGGTGGTCGTCTCCATGCTCAACAGCTACTCGGGCTGGGCCGCAGCGGCCACAGGCTTCATGCTCAGCAACGACCTGCTGATCGTGGTGGGCGCGCTGGTCGGCTCGTCGGGCGCGATCCTCAGCTACATCATGTGCCGGGCGATGAACCGCAACTTCATCAGCGTGATCGCCGGTGGCTTCGGCGGCGGCGCGCCGGTGGCCAAGGGCGACGGTGCCGCGGCCGAGCCGCAGGGCGAGGTGTCGCCGATCCTGGCCGCGGAGACGGCCGAGCTGCTGCGCGAATCCAAGAACGTGGTCATCGTGCCCGGCTACGGCATGGCGGTGGCGCAGGCCCAGCACACGGTCTACGAAATCACCAAGCTGTTGCGCGAGAAGGGCATCAACGTGCGCTTCGGCATCCACCCGGTGGCCGGGCGCATGCCGGGCCACATGAACGTGCTGCTGGCCGAGGCCAAGGTGCCCTACGACATCGTGCTGGAGATGGACGAAATCAACGACGACTTCCCCAACACCGACGTGACGATGGTCATCGGCGCCAACGACATCGTCAACCCGGCCGCGCAGGACGACCCCACCAGCCCCATCGCCGGCATGCCGGTGCTGGAAGTGTGGAAAGCAAAAACGTCCATCGTCATGAAGCGCAGCATGGCCAGTGGTTATGCCGGCGTGGACAACCCGCTGTTCTACAAAGAGAACAACCGCATGCTGTTTGGCGACGCGAAGAAGATGCTCGAAGAAGTGCTTGCAGCGCTGAGGAGTTGAGCGCTTGAGTACATTGGAGCGACAGGGCCGACACCGGTCTTGCGGAAGGCGACCCAGATCGCGTCAAAGATGATCGAGGCGGTGGTCCATCACCGCCACCTCCCGAACGAAAGTGCGCATGAGCAATACCCTGGTTTCATCGCCGCCGGCATCACCCCGAGTGGCGCTGTTCGTCACCTGCCTGGTCGACGCGATGCGCCCGAGCGTGGGCTTCGCGGCGCTCAAGCTGCTGCAGGACGCGGGCTGCAGGGTCGAGGTTCCGATGCAGCAAACCTGCTGCGGGCAGCCTGCGTTCAACAGCGGGGACACGAAGGACACCGCCGTCCTTGCCCGGCGCTTCATCGAACAGTTCGAGCCCTATGACTACGTGGTCGCTCCGTCGGGCTCGTGCGCAGGCATGACGCGTGCCCACTACCCCGAGGCGCTTGCCGACGATCCGCGCTGGGCCGAGCGCGCGCGCAAGCTCGGCGCGCGCACCTTCGAGTTGATGAGCTTTCTCGTCGACGTGATGCACTACAAACCTGCCGGCGTGAAGTTTCCGGCCACGGCGACCTATCACGACAGCTGCTCCGGGCTGCGTGAGCTGGGTGTCTTCGACCAGCCGCGTGCGCTGCTCGGCCAAGTGGGTGGCCTCACGATGAAGCCGCTGGAGGGCAATGATGTCTGCTGCGGATTTGGCGGCACGTTCTGCGTCAAGTACCCGGCGATCTCGAACGCCGTGGTGTCGGAGAAGGCTGCCGCGATCGAGCGCACCGGTGCCCAGGTCCTTCTGGGTGGAGACATGGGCTGCCTGATGAACATGGCCGGCAAGCTGCATCGCAATGGTTCTCCGGTGCTGGTCTACCATGCTGCCGAGGTGCTGGCGGGCATGGCCGATGCGCCTTCCATATCGGCAAGAAGCAGCGACAAAGGATGAGCGCCGCCATGCAGACCTCCGTCATCTCGTTCAAGGCGCGCGCGGACGCGGCGCTCGCTGATCCCACGCTGAAGCTGGCGATCGACCGCACGACCGGCACGGCGGAGCGCAAGCGTGCCGCCGCGTTGGTGGATTTTCCGCAGTTCGAGGCCGCCCGCGAACGGGGCAAGCGGATCAAGGACCACGTCATCGAGCACCTCGATCACTACCTGCTCGAGTTCGAACGCAACGCCATCGCTTCCGGTGCGAAGGTGCACTGGGCGACGTCGGCCGACGAGGCCTCGCGCATCGTCGTCGACCTGTGCCGCCAGGCGAAGGCGAAGCGGGTCACGCGCGTGAAGTCGATGCTTGGCGAGGAGATCGGTCTGCCGCACGCGCTGGACGCCGCCGGCTTCGAGCGCTTCGAGACCGATCTGGCCGAGCACATCGTGCAACTCGCGGGCGACCGACCGTCGCACATCGTCTGGCCGTCGATGCATCGCACGCGCGAGCAGGTGTCGGTGATGTTCAAGAAAGCGCACCGTGTTCCGCACAAGGACGAGACCATCGAGGCGATGGTCGACAGCGCCCGGCGCGAGTTGCGCGACAAGTTCCTCAGCGCCGACGTGTCGATCTCCGGCGCCAACTTCCTGATTGCCGACACCGGCGCGACCTGCACCGTGACCAACGAGGGCAATGCCGAGCTGACGACATCGCCACCGCGCATGCACATCGTCACCGCCGGCATCGAGAAGCTCGTGCCGAGCCTGCCGCACGCGTTTGCACTGCTGCGCTTGCTGGTGCGTTCGGCCACCGGTGCCGATGTGACGCAGTACACCACCTTCCATTGCGGACCCAAGAAGCCCGTCGACCTGGACGGCCCGGAAGAATTCCACATCGTGCTGGTCGACAACGGCCGCACGAAGATGCTCGCCGACGCTGGCTTGCGCGACATGCTGCGCTGCCTGCGGTGCGGCGCCTGCATGAACCACTGCGTGGTCTTCAAGCAGTTGGGCGGCCATGCCTACGGCGGCGTCTACCCCGGGCCGATGGGAGCCGTGCTCACGCCGGTGTTCGACGGCCTGAAAGAGTCCCGTGAACTCTCGCATGCCTGCACGCTCAACGGCAAATGCCAGGAAGTCTGCCCGGTGGACATCCCGCTGCCGACCTTGATGCGTGGCTGGCGCGACCGCTCGTGGCGCGAAGGCTTGGAGCCGTCGTCGATGCGGTTCGGGATGGGGATCTTCACGTTTGTCGCCTCGCGACCTTGGATCTACCGGCTGGGCGCGACGGTAGCGGTCCGCATGATGCGCTTGTTCGGCCGCGGCGGCTGGATCCGCGGCATGCCCGGACTCGGTCCATGGACCGCGCACCGGGACTTTCCGGTGCCTTCAGGCCGCACCTTCATGGCCCGCTACGCCAGCGGCGAGGGGAGGCAGAAGTGACGGCACGTGACGACATTCTGGGCCGCGTCCGCGCTGCGCTCGGTCGCCGAAGCATCGATCCGGCAAGCGTTGCCAGCGCTGCCGCGACGCTGCTGGCGGACCTGCCGTCAACGCGGCCCAGGCTCCTCGCAAGCTCGTTGGCGGAAGCCTTCATTGCGCGTGTCACCTCGCCCAAGGTGGCCGCGACGGCTGAGCGCATCGAATCGACAGCCGCACTGCCTGAGGCCGTGGCCAGGTACCTTCGCGCACGCGATCTGCCGAAGGCCATCGCTCTCCAGCCGCTTGCGCTGCTGCGTTCGCTCGACTGGTCGGGGTTCGCGGTGCGCGACCGCGTCGCCTCTGACGAAGTGGCCGCGATCGGCATGGCGCGGTGGGGTATTGCCGAGACCGGCTCGCTGGTCTTCCATTCCGGGGCCGACACGGCGGTGCTGGCGAATTTCCTTCCGCTGCATCACATCGTGCTGCTTCGCAAGGCCGATCTCCTGGCCTACCTTGAAGACTACGCGACGCTGGTTGCTGGCCAGCCGATGCCCCGCAACGTGAACCTCATCACGGGGGCCAGCGGCACGACCGACATCGAGGGAAGCCTGGTGCTGGGCGCCCATGGCCCGAGGTATATGCATGTCGTTCTCGTCGACGCCTAGCAGGGCGGTTGCAGTCGGCTGCGCGCTCGTTTCGCATTCGATGGACAAGCGCTCGAGGCGACCTGGCGTTGACTGCCGAGGCCCCGACCCGCATGTGGCCGGCCGGCGAAGCATCAGGGCATTCACCAGGCGGGCTCTCATGAACTCGGCGCCGCTCATGTTCGGCCGTGCGTGCTGGCTTAAATCTCTAAACCAATGTCACATCGCCCTGATTCCCGTTCCCCATCCACCCTGAGCGCCGACCGCAAGCTCGCTCTGTTCCAGGCGGTGTTCGACGAGATCCCGGACGTCGTGCTCCTCAAGGACGAAGCCGGCAATTTCCTGCTGTGCAACCAGACCGTCGCTCGTCTCTATGGCACCACGCCGGACGAGATGATCGGCAAGCACGACGACGACTTCGGTGTTCCGACGGACATGGCGGATGGCTTTCGGGCGAACGTCATGGCCATCATGGCCAGTGGGCAAACAGAGATCGTCTTCGAAGACAGCCGTGACGCCACGACGGGCGAGGTCCGCCATTTCAAGTCGATCAAGCGACCGTTCAAGGACGCACAGGGCCGTAACCAGATTCTGGTGATCGCGCACGACATCACTGATGTGGTCCGCGCCCAGCAGCAGGTTGCGCAGAGCGAGTTCACGTTGCAGCAGGTCATGATGGCCACGGAGGAAGGCGTCTGGGACTGGCATGTGCCGTCGGGTCGGTTGGTCCACAACGAACGCTGGTTCGGGATCCTGGGCTTCCAGGCGGGCGAGATTGGTGACCACCTGGAAGCGTTCGTCGGCCAGTTGCATCCCGACGACCACTCATCAGTCTGGCAGCAGATCCAGCGCTTGCTGGATGGCGCTGACAGCCACTACGAGTCGGAACACCGGATGGTCAGGAAAGACGGTTCGGTGATCTGGGTTCACGACCGCGGACGGGTGGTCGATCGCGATGCACAAGGCAGGGCAACCCGCGTCGTCGGCGCCTACGCCGACATCACCGAGCGCAAGCAGGGTCAGACCGCCCTCGAGCAAGCGCTGCAACACGCCCAGAGCGCCACCCGCGCCAAGTCCGAGTTTCTGGCCACGATGAGCCATGAACTGCGAACGCCGATGAATGGAGTCCTCGGCATGGCGCAACTGTTGATGGCGCCTTCGCTCACGGCGGCGCAGAGAATCGACTATGCCAAGGTGATCCTGCGCTCGGGCGAAACCTTGCTGGCTCTGCTCAACGACATCCTGGATCTGTCGCGGGTGGAAGCCGGCCGGCTCGAACTCTCGGTGTCCAGCTTCGAGCCGGCCGCCCTGGTCGCCAGGACGATGGACTCGTTCCGAGCGTCGGCGTCCCGCAAGGGTCTACAACTCAGCATGGACAACAATGCCGTGCCGCGCGGCAGGTTCATCGGCGACCCCTTGAGATTGGGGCAGATGCTTTCGAACTACCTGGGCAACGCGGTCAAGTTCACCCCGCGTGGATCGATCACGGTGTCGGTGACCGAGGGCGTCGACGAGGCGGGGAACCCGACGCTGGAGTTCGCCGTCGATGACACTGGCGTCGGGTTTTCAGAGGACAAACGGCACCTGCTGTTTCAACCCTTTTCGCAGATCGACGGTTCGTCGACCCGAGAGTACGGTGGCACGGGTCTGGGACTGTCCATCGTCGCGAGGTTCGCGCAGCTCATGGGCGGGCAGGTCGGTGCCAGCAGCACGCCGAGGCTCGGTTCGCGCTTCTGGTTTCGGGTGCCGTCGAAGCGATTGATGCGTGC
>CAYJEC010000101.1:0-9253 GCA_964369025.1 uncultured Ideonella sp.
TCGGCTCGACCCTGCTGCTGAAAGTGATGGAGCGCTTCCCCATCATCATCACCGTGGGTGCCGCGCTTCTCGGTTGGCTGGCGGGCGAAATGATCCTCACAGACCCGGCGACCACAGCGCGTTTCGGCGAACAGCCGCACAGCGTGCTCTACATCGGTGCAGCCATCGGCGCCGTACTGGTTGTGACCATCGGCCAGGTGCTCAAGAAGCGGAAGGCCGCCGCCTGAGCGTTGCCCCGGCGCACCGCCCACGAGCGATGCGCCAATGCGGCCACCTGTGTTAATGTTTCTGCAAAGCGCGGGGAGGGCGCAAGCGGATGGGTGGCGCAGGCACCGGTTTCTGGAGCCAGACTTGGCGTTGGCCCTGGCGTGGCTCGGGCTCGCCAAATGCGGCTGCCGATGAATCGCGGCCTGCCGCCACGGAGATGCCTGGCGTCTCGATCGGCGGCTATGGGCTGGTCCGAACCTTCGCGCACGGGGCGCTTGGCGAACTGCATCTGGCCACGGATCCGGACACCGGGGCGCCGTTGGCGATCAAGACCGTGCGCTTCCATGGCAGCGAGCTGACCCGCGAGCGCTTTCTGCGGGAATCGAAAGCGGCCGCCCGGTTGCAGCATCCCGGCATCGTGCGAACCCACGCCGCGGGTCTGGCGGGGCGAGGCGAGAGCGCCTATGGCTGGATCGCCATGGAATGGGTCGCCGGCAGCGACCTCGTGCGCTACACGCAGCCGACACGCCTGCTCCCGGAGCCTGTGGTGATCGATCTGGTCGCTCATGCGGCCGAGGCGCTCGCCCATGCACATGAGATGGGTGTGGTGCACCGCGACATCAAACCCGCCAACTTGCTGTTCGACCCGGTTCACGGGACCCTGAAGATCACGGATTTCGGCTGCGCGCACCTCAGCGACGGCGAGCGAAGCCGCAGCGGCGTGATCGCCGGCACCCCCGTCTACATGGCCCCGGAGCAACTTGCCAACGCGCCGGTCGACGCCCGATGTGACCTGTATGCGCTGGGCGTCCTTCTGTTCGAGTTGCTCACGGGCCGCCTGCCCTTCGCGGGAGCGTCGCTTGGCGACCTGCTCGCTTCGATGGCCACCCAGCCGGCGCCGGCACTGTCGAGCCTTCGGCCCGATCTGCCGGCAGGCCTGTCAGACCTGGTGGCCAGGTTGCTGGCCAAGCGCCCGGAGGATCGGCCTTCGGACGCGCACCAACTGGCGCTTGAACTGCGCAGACTGGCCGGTGAATCCGGGTTGCTTCTCGCCAAGCTGGGGCCTGGCGAAGGCACAATGCCTCGACCTTCCCAGCCCCCCCAGAAGCACCCGTGAGCATGCAACTCGAATTCTTCAGCGCCCTCGACACCGGGCGTGCGCGGAGCAACAACGAGGACGCCGTCCGGGTCGACGAAGCCATCGGCCTGGCCGTGCTGGCCGACGGCATGGGCGGCTACAACGCCGGCGAGGTCGCGAGTGCCATGGCCGTCGACTGTATGGTCGATCACGTGGCGCGCTGGGTAGCCGAATCCCGCAGCCCGCGCGACGAGGCAGAGATCCGGCAGGCGCTGACGGCAGGCGCCAGCCATGCCAACCGGACGGTGTTCGAAGCCTCGCAGAGCCGCGCCGAGTACGCCGGCATGGGCACCACCCTGGTGGTGGCCCTCTTCAACGACGACCGCCTGTGGGTCGGCCACATCGGAGACTCCCGCGCCTACCGCTGGCGCGCGGGGCGGCTCGAGCAACTCAGCCGTGACCATTCGCTGCTTCAGGAGCAGATCGATGCCGGGCTGCTGACGCCCGAGGAGGCGGTGTTCTCGATGAACCGCAATCTGGTCACCCGCGCCGTGGGCGTCGAGCCCGAGGTCGAGCTGGAGATCGTCGGCCACGAGGTGCAGACCGGGGACACCGTGCTGCTGTGCTCGGACGGGCTGTCCGACATGCTGCCCGACCCGGCCATCGCCCAGGTGATGCGCGCAAACGACAGTCTCGCCACAGCCGCAGTTGCACTGATAGCGGCCGCCAACGCAGCGGGCGGCCGGGATAATATCTCGGTGGTCCTGGTGCACGCCAAGGGGGGTGCCGCTCCAACCGGGCGGGCTTGGTGGCCATTCCGCCGTGCCTGACGATGTTCCGGCGATAGGACGGCAGCACGGCGAGGCGAACACCCGCGTTCGGACCCTGACAAGAAAAGGACAAGCATGGGCAAGCTGGTCGTATCTCTAGACAACGTCGTCATCAAGGAAGTGCCGATCACCAAGGATCGCACCACCCTCGGGCGGCGGCCGTACAACGACATCGTGATCGACAACCTCGCCGTCAGCGGCGAGCACGCGGTCATGCTGGCGGTGGGATCCGATGTCTTTATCGAGGATCTGAACAGCACCAACGGCACCTACATCAACGGCAAGGCTGTGAAGAAGCAGCTGCTGGTTCATAACGACACGGTCGAGATCGGCAAGTACCGCATCAAGTACGTCGGCGAGGAATACCCCGACTACGAGAAGACCATGGTCCTGCGCCCGGGTACGCTGCCGCCGCCGGTCCCGGCGCCCGCCACTATCCCACCGCCCGTGCACGCCATGATCCCGGCCTCGATCAAGGTGCTCAACGGCGGCGCGGCCGGGCGCGAGGTGCTGCTGACCAAAGCCGTCACCACCGTCGGCAAGCCCGGCGTGCAGGTGGCCTCGATCGCCAAACGCCCCACCGGCTATGTGCTCAGCCATGTCGAAGGCACGGCCCACCCCAGCGTCAACGGCAACCCGGTCGGCGACGGCGTGGTCTCGCTGAAGAACGGCGACATCATCGATCTGGCCGGCACGCAGATGCAGTTCATCCAAGGCTGACGCCACCGTGGCACCGCGCCTGACCGCGCGCGGCGCCCTCTGGCTGGCAGCCTCGGCCCTGGCACTCATCGGCTGCTGGCATGCGGTGCTCAGCCCGCTGGCCCCGCTGGCGCGGCTCGAAACCGCATTGAGCGACCTGGGCCATCGTTTTGGCGAACCGCCGGCAACGGCCCACCCCCAGATCACCATCGTCGACATCGACGAAGCCAGCCTGCAGGCCGTCGGGCGCTGGCCCTGGCCGCGAGGCCGGCTGGCCGCGCTGGTGGACGAGTTGGTCGAGCGGCAGCAGGTGGCCGGCATCGGCTTCGACATGGTGTTCGCCGAGCCGGACCCTGGCGCAGGTCCGGCGCTGGCACTGTTGGCCGAGTCCGACCCCGCACTCGCCTCGCGCCTGCCGGCCTGGCGCCAGCAACTCGACCAGGACAGCCGCTTCGCCGCTGCCTTGCGTGACCGCCCGGTGGTGCTCGGCTACTACCTGAGCGCCGACCGCGGCGGGCAGCGCCACGGCCAACTGCCGCCTCCCTGGTTGACGGCCCATCCACCGTGGCGCCTCCCGCAATGGAGCGGCTACGGCGCCAACACACCGATGCTGGCGGACGCGGCACCCCGCGCCGGCTTCTTCAACGCCATGGCTGACGACGACGGTGTGGTCCGCAGGGTGCCCGCCGTGGCGCAGGTCGACGGCCAGTTGCGGGCATCGCTGGCCTTGAGCCTGTGGCACGAGGCCACCGGCCGGCCGGAGGTGACGGCAGAGACCGCACCTGCCGGGCTGAGCAACGGGGCACCTGAGCTGACGGCCCTCCGCTTCAAAACCCCAGACGGGGCCTCGCGCCGCCTGCCGCTGGACGATCACGGCGCGTTGCGGGTGCCATTTCGCGGGCTGGGCGGGTTAGCGGGCGGGAGCTTCCGCTACGTGCCGGCCATCCGCTTGCTCGACGGCCAGGAGCCGGCCGGATCGCTCGCCAGCCAGTGGGTACTGATCGGCAGCTCCGCCCCGGGCATGGCCGACCTGCGTGCGACCCCGGTTCACCCGGCGATGCCCGGCGTCGAGGTTCATGCCCATCTGCTGGCAGGCCTTCTTGCCGGCAATATGCCCTACAGGCCGTCCTGGGCACCGGGGTTCGAGGCGGCACAACTGCTTCTGGTACTTGCCCTGTCGGCCTGGATAGCCAGCCGCTGGGGTGCCAACTGGGCCTTGGCGGCGGCCGCCGCCATCGGCCTGGCGCTGGCCGCGGGCCATCAGGCGGCCTTCCGAAGCGCCGGGCTCGTGCTGCCCTGGGCCAGTGCCGCGGCGCTCGGCGGCCTGCTGACACTGGGGATGCTGGTCTACAGCTTCCTGCGCGAGCTGGAGGGCCGGCGGGCGCTGTTCCGCACTTTCAGCCTGTACCTGCCGCCCGACCGTGCACGGCAGCTCGCCCGGCAGCCCGCTGGCCAGGCCATGGCGGCCGAGAACCGTGAGCTGAGCGTGATGTTCTGCGACCTGCGCGGCTTCACCAGCGTGTCCGAGGGCCTGACACCTGACGCCCTTCGCGAACTGCTCAACGCCTACTTCTCGCTCGCCACCGAGGTGGTCCATGCCCATGGCGGCACGCTGGACAAGTTCATCGGCGACGCCGTGATGGCCTTCTGGGGCGCGCCCCTTGCGCAGCCAGACCATGCCCGGCGCGCCGTGCAGGCGGCGCTGGCCTTGGCTGCCAGCGCAGAACCGCTCAACGCCCAGCTCTCGTCGCGTGGCCTGCCGCCGGTGCGCTTTGGCATCGGCGTGGCCACCGGCGTGGTCTGCGTCGGCGACCTCGGCTCGCAGCTGCGGCGCAGCTACACCGCCGTCGGCGACGCCGTGAATCTCGCCGCCCGGCTGGAAGCCTTGACGCGGGAGGCCGGCGTCGCCGTGCTGGTCGACGAGCCCACCCGCCATGCCTGCGACGGCGCCGCACAGCCCTGGATCTGGGTGGAGGTGGACCGTTGCCCGATCCGCGGTCGCCAGCAGCCCGTGACGGTCTTCACGCCACTGCCGATCACGGCGGGCTCTGCCGTGACGCTGGAGGCCCAAGTGCGTACTTGGCACCTTGCGCAGGCGTTGGCGCGGCAGCACCATGCGCAAAAGGCGCTGGCAGAGCTGGCGCCACTTCTCTCGCCTGCCTCGACGACCATCTTGCCTGCCGTTCCGACCCCGCTCGTACCGCCCGCCCTGGCCACCCTGGCCACCCGCCTTGCCCACCGTTTGGGCCATGACGCGGAGGGCTCGCCGTGCAACCCCCCATGAACATCCGCGTGCTGGGCTGCTCGGGCTCAATCGCACAGGGTTGCCGCACCACGAGTTTCCTGCTGGACGACGACATCCTGATCGACGCCGGCACGGGCGTCGGGGATCTCGCGCTGGACGAGCTCGCCCGCATCGACCACATCCTGCTCAGCCATTCGCACCTGGACCACGTGCTGGGCGTGCCGCTGCTGGCCGACAGCGTGATGCGCCGCCGCGCCGGCCTCGCGCCGATCCAGGTCCACGCACTGCCCGAAACGCTTGAGGTGCTGCGCCGCCACCTGTTCAACGACCAGCTGTGGCCCGATTTCACGCGCCTGCCGCGCGCCCACGAACCGGTCCTGGCCCTGGTGCCGCTGGAAGTGGGCCAGGTGCTCACCCTGGGGGCTGCCCGGCGTCGGGTCGAGGTGCTGCCGGCTGCGCATGCGGTGCCGGCTTGCGGCTTTGCAGTCGATGGGGCGGCCGGCGCCTGGGTCTACACCGGGGACACCGGCCCGAACCCGGCGCTTTGGTCAGCGCTGGCCGGGCGCCAGGTGGCCCAGCTGGTGATCGAAATCGCGTTCCCGGAGAGCGGGCGGGCGGTGGCCCGTGACGCGCGCCACCACTGCCCCTCCACCTTGGCCGCCGAGCTGGCCCATGCGCCTGCCGGCGCCCAGGTGCTGCTGACCCACATCAAGCCCGGCGAGCTCGAGGCCATCCGCGCGGACTTGGCGCAGCGCCTGCCGGGCCAGCTGCTGCGGGCCTTGCAGGCCGGCGACGTCCTGTCGCTGGGTTGACAAATTTCGTCACCTGCCATCGGTGATCGACCGAACTGGGGTCTCCATACTGACCAAATCGGTCAGGTGGCGTTCGGAAGTCACGAGAAACAGGCCAGAACAAGCTGGCACGCGAATCGCAATGAAAGGTGCAAGGGCGGCGCAGCTGTCCTACCAAGTCCCTTCCGCCACCCCCGCTTATTCAGGAGCTCTCACATGAAGCGCGTCCAACAAGGTTTCACCCTCATCGAACTGATGATCGTCGTTGCGATCATTGGCATTCTGGCTGCGGTTGCGCTGCCGGCGTACCAGAACTACACCATCAAGGCCAAGGTCGGCAACGCCCTGCGCTCGGTGGACGCTGTCAAGACGGCAGTGGGCGTGTGCATCCAGGAAGCCGGCGGCGTCGCCGACAACTGCGATGACGGAGCGACCGGCATTCCCAGTTCCGTCGCCACCAAGGAAATCACAGGCTTCACCGTCACCGACGGCACGATCGTGGCCACCCTGAACACCGGCATCGGCACCGACGTGGATGGCGAGACCATCACCTTCGAACCGAACCCGGCTGGGACGGGCGCGTTGATCACCTGGACCAACTCCACCACCGTGACGCAACCCGCCGCGCTGGACCTGATCATGAAGAACAACCCGTAATCCGGTTGTCCCAAGATCAAGCAGGGGGCCTCGGCCCCCTGTTTTCATTTGGCGTTAACCTCGCGGCCCTGGCATGAGCACCGAGCCCAGCGCACCACCGACCCCCGCCACCTTCGCGATCGCCATCGCGCTGGTGGCGCCGCCGCTTCTGGCCTTCAACGTCAGCCCCTCGGCCACCTTGTTGAACCAGTTGCTGGCCGCAGCGGCCTGGGGTGGTGTGCTGGCCTGCGGGGGCGCGGCCCGGCGATCCACTGCCCGCGCCGGCTGGGTGTTGGCCGTGGTGTTGGGCATGCTGGCCGCTGCGGCGCTGTGGTCCGGGCTGGCAGGAGGGCTCCCGACCTCCATGGTCCTGTCGGCCGTGGCGCTGTGTGCCTGCACCTGGGCGGTGGCGCACCATGCGCTGGCCGGGGATTCGGACTTCAGCGATTTCGCCGCGGGCATGCTGCTGGCGGGCCTGGCCAGTGTGGCGGTGGCGGTGGTCCAGGTCTTCCAGCCGGAGTGGGCCGACGGCACGTTGATCGCCCGCTCCGGCCTGCCGGGCCGCGCCGTGGGCAACCTTCGGCAGCCCAACCACTTGAGCAGCCTGCTGCTGTGGGCCCTGATCGCACTCGTGCCGTTGGCTCAGGCGAGGCGGCTGTGGCGGGCACGCCTGTCGGACGCCGCCGCCGCCGGCTGCGCTGTGCTGCTGGTGCTGGGGGTGGTGCTCAGCGCGTCGCGCACCGGCGTGATCGGCGTGCTGATGCTGGCTGCCTGGGGCCTGCTGGACCGCCGCCTGGCCGGCCGGATCCGCATCGGTTTGTTGGCCACGCCGGTGGTCTACCTGCTGCTCTGGTTCGCCATGGCCGCCTGGTCCCACCACGCGCAGCAGACCTTCGGCGGCGAGGCTCGGCTGGCCGAGGGCGACCTCTCGGCCTCTCGCTTTGGGATCTGGTCCAACACGCTGGCGCTGATCCGCGCCAACCCCTGGGGCGGCGTCGGCTTCGGCGAGTTCAATTTCGCCTGGACGTTGACGCCTTTTCCCGGCCGGCCCACCGCCTTTTTTGACCACACCCACAACCTGCCGCTGCACTTTGCCGTCGAGCTGGGCTTGCCGCTGGCCGCCCTGGTGCTGGGCCTGTTGCTGTGGGGCCTGTGGCTCGCGTTTCGCCGAGCCTGGTCCGAGCCCGCCGACCTGGGCACAGGTGCGCGTGCGGCCTTCCTGATGGTGCTGATGATCGGTGTACACAGCCTGCTGGAGTACCCGCTTTGGTACGCCTACTTCCTGCTGCCCGCAGCCTGGGCCTGGGGCTTCGCGCTTCGTGCCTCGCCAGCGACCGGGCCGTGCCGTCTGCCTGCCGCCTGGCTGCGCGGCGCTGGCGTGCTGATGTTGGCTGGCGCGCTCTTCGCATGGGCAGATTACTGGAAAGTGGTGGTCATCTACGCGCCGAGCGCCGACGCCGCGCCATTGGCACAGCGCATCGAGCGCGGGCAGCGCAGCCTGTTCTTCGGCTACCAGGCGGATTACGCGGCGGCCACCACCACCGAGCCGCCATCGGCGGCGTTAGGCGCCTTTGCGAGCACCACCCATTCGCTGCTGGACACTCGGCTGATGATGGCCTGGGCCCGGGCGCTGGACGAATCCGGCCACACCGAGCGGGCCAGCTACCTGGCAGCGCGGCTGCGCGAATTCCGGAACCCGGCCACCGCAGACTTCTTCGCCGCCTGCGACGAGCCCGACGACACCGGGCCGCTGCCGTTCCAGTGCATCGAGCCGCCACCCGGGTTGAGCTGGCGCGATTTCCTGCCGCGCGACGAACAGGGCGCCAAGGCGCACAATTTGCGCTCACGCGACGACGGCCTACCTGGCCGGCCACCTCACGAACTCGCCACGAGGTTCACACCATGAACGCCCCTGAAAAGCTCCCCGCCTTGGACTCGGCCGCGCTCGGCCGCTTCGTCGACACCGCATGGTCCGAGCGCATCGTGCCGCAGCTCACCGACTACATCGCTGTGCCGGCCAAGAGCCCGATGTTCGACGCCGAGTGGGAGGCCCACGGCCTGATCGACAAGGTGGTTCGTGACGCCGCCGCCTGGGTCGAGGGCCGCAAGGTGCCGGGGCTGACGCTGGAGGTGGTGCGTGCCGAGGGCCGCACGCCGGTGATCTTTTTCGAGGTCGCGTCGACGAGGCCGGCGTCGGCCCAGACCGTGCTGATGTACGGCCACCTGGACAAGCAACCCGAGTTCAGCGGCTGGCGCTCGGATCTCGGCCCCTGGGTGCCCAAGATCGAGGGTGGCAAGCTCTACGGGCGCGGTGGCGCCGATGACGGCTATGCGGTCTACGCCGCAGTGAGCGCGATCGAAGCGCTGAAGGCCCAGGGCGTGCCGCACCCGCGCATCGTCGGGCTGATCGAAAGCTGCGAGGAATCTGGCTCGTTCGACCTGCCGTTCTACCTCGACGCCCTGCGCCCGCGCCTGGGCGAGGTGAGCCTGGTGGTCTGCCTGGATTCGGGTGCGGGCAACTACGATCAGCTCTGGCTCACCAGCAGCCTGCGCGGCAACATCACCGGCACGCTGAAGGTCGAGATCCTCACCGAGGGCATCCACTCCGGCGACGCCAGCGGCCTGGTCCCGTCGAGCTTCCGCATCCTGAGGCAGGTGCTGGACCGGCTGGAGGATTCGAAAACCGGCCGCCTGCTGCCCCTGGCCTTCCACTGCGAGATCCCGGCAGAGCGGGTGGCGCAGGCGCAAGCCACGGCCGCGATCCTGG
>CAYJEC010000102.1:0-9249 GCA_964369025.1 uncultured Ideonella sp.
GGGCGGGTCGAGGCGCTAGAGGCGCACAACACCACAACAAAGTGGACTGCGGAGTATCTGCGGGCCATCAAGGCAGAGTATGTGGCCAAGACCAAGGCGTTGCGGGAAGGAGTTGAAGCATGAAAGTCCTGATCAAGAACGGCCGTGTCGTGGACCCGGGCTCGGGCCGCGACGAGCATGCTGACCTCGCCGTCGCCGCAGGCAGGATCGTTGCCATCGGGCGGGTGCCAGCTGATTTCGAATCGGCTCGCCTCATCGATGCCAGCGGCTGCATCGTCGCCCCCGGCCTGGTCGATCTCGCGGCGCGCTTGCGCGAGCCCGGACATGAACACGAGGGCATGCTGGAATCCGAGTTGAACGCCGCCGCGGCCGGTGGTGTCACGAGCCTGGTCTGCCCGCCCGACACCGACCCTGCGCTCGACGAGCCGGGCCTGGTCGACATGCTGAAGTTCCGGGCCCGCAAGCTGAGCCTGTGCCGCTTGTTCCCGCTGGGTGCCTTGACGCGCGGCCTTCAGGGCGAGGTGCTGACCGAGATGGCAGAGCTGACAGAGAGCGGCTGCGTCGGCTTTTCGCAGGCCGAGGTGCCGATCGCCGACACCCTGGTGATGATGCGCGCGCTGCAATACGCGGCCACCTATGGCTACACCGTGTGGTTGCGGCCGCAGGATGGCTGCCTCGGCAAGGGGGTGGCGGCAAGTGGTGCGGTGGCCACGCGCCTGGGCCTGTCCGGGGTGCCTGTGGCGGCCGAGACCATTGCACTGCACACCATCTTCGAGTTGTTGCGCGCCACTGGCGCGCGGGTGCACCTGTGCCGCCTGTCCAGTGCCGCCGGCGTGGCGTTGCTGCGTGCGGCCAAAGCCGAGGGGCTGAAGGTCACTGCCGACGTCAGCATCAATTCGCTGCACCTGACCGACGTCGACATCGGCTTCTTCAACTCGGCGATGCGCCTGTCGCCCCCACTTCGCCAGGGCCAGGACCGCGACGCACTGCGCGCCGCATTGGCTGACGGCACCATCGATGCGCTGGTGTCGGACCACACCCCGGTCGACGCGGACGCGAAGACCCTGCCCTTTGGCGAGGCCGAGCCTGGCGCCACAGGCCTGGAACTGCTGCTCAGCCTGGCTTTGAAATGGGGTGGCGATGCGGGCCTGGATCTGCCCTCGACGCTGGCCCGCGTGACCAGCGCACCGGTGCAGGTGCTTGGCGAAGCCCTCGGCTCGCTGGCCAGCAGCGCCGGGCGGCTCGTGGAGGGCGGCGTGGCGGATGTCTGCGTGTTCGACCCGTCCGCCACCTGGGCCGTGAATCCGGCCGGTTTGAAGAGCCAGGGCAAGCACACGCCCTTCGACTTCGCCTCGACTGGCACGGCCCTGCCGGGCCGGGTGCGCGCCACGCTGGTGGCTGGCACGGTCGCCTACCTGTCGCCGGTGCAGTGATCCGCGCGCTGGTCGCCGGCTGGCGCCTGGCGCGCGTTGGCGTTCACCTGCTGCACGGCATGGGGGTGATGGCCTGGCGCTTTCCGAGCCTCGATGCGGCAGGCCGCCAGCAGCGCATCAGGTGGTGGAGTGGCAAGCTGCTGCGCCTGGCCGGCATCGAGTTCACGAGCCAGGGGCTGCCGCGGCCCGGGGCCTCGCTGCTGGTCGCCAACCATGTCTCCTGGCTGGACATCGCGGTGATCCACGCTGCATGCCCACAGGCTCGCTTTGTCTCCAAGGCCGACGTGCTGGCCTGGCCTCTCCTGGGTTGGCTGATCCGGGGCGCCGGGACGCTGTTCATCCAGCGCGAACGCAAGCGCGATGCGATGCGGGTGGTGCATGAGATGGCCGCCGCCCTGCAGCGCGGCGACACGGTGGCGGTTTTCCCCGAGGGCACCACAGGGGCCGGCGACGTGGTGTTGCCCTTTCATGCCAACCTGCTTCAGGCGGCCATCGCCACCGAGGTGCCGGTACAACTCGCGGTGCTGCGCTACAGCCAGCCCGGCGAACGCTTCAGCACGGCGGCCCAGTACATTGGCGACACCACCCTGCTGCAGAGCATCTGGTGGGTGCTCAGCGCACGCGGGCTCCGGGTGGATTTGCGGATGTTGCCGCCTCAGGGCACTGCGCACGCCGATCGGCGTGCACTGGCGGTCGCTTTGCAGGAGGCCGCCCAGCGGGTGCTGGACGGGGAACCGGTTTCAGGCTGACTTGCCTTGGCTGGCCACCGCGGCCGCGGCCTTGGCTGCGGCCTCGGCGTCGCCGAGGTAGTAGCTCCTGATCGGCTTCAGGCTGGCATCGAGTTCATACACCAGCGGGATGCCGTTGGGGATGTTCAGGCCGACGATATCGGCGTCGCTGATGCCGTCCAGGTACTTGACCAGGGCGCGGATCGAATTGCCATGTGCGGCGACGACCAATCGCTGGCCCGAGCGGATGGCCGGGGCCAGCACCTCGTTCCAGCAGGGCAGCACACGGGCCACGGTGTCTTTCAGGCATTCGGTCAGCGGCACTTGGTCTGGCGCCAGCTTGGCGTAGCGCGGGTCCTGGCGCTGGCCGCGCGGGTCTTCGGCGCCCAGAGGCGGCGGCGGGGTGTCGTAGCTGCGGCGCCAGACCAGCACCTGGGCGTCGCCGTACTGCTTGGCCATGTCGCCCTTGTTGAGCCCCTGCAGGCCACCGTAGTGCCGTTCGTTCAGGCGCCAGTCGTTGACGACGGGCAGCCAGGTGCGGTCCATCGCGTCCAGGCAGTGCCAGAGCGTCCAGATGGCGCGCTTGAGCACCGAGGTGTAGGCGACATCGAACTCGTAGCCCTCGGCCTTCAGCAGGGCGCCGGCATCACGAGCCTGGGCGACGCCGGTGGCGGTCAGTTCCACATCGGTCCAGCCGGTGAAGCGGTTCTCCAGGTTCCAGGTTGATTCGCCATGGCGGATCAGCACGAGCTTGTACATGGTGAGGGGGCGCGGCCGACACCGGGGCGCCAGGAGGGAGCTGCAAGGGCTTGAATTCTATAATTCGCCTATTTCCGCAATGATGAACGGGCCCCGCGTGCTGAGCTTTCTGATCGAGAACTGGACCTTGGTGGCTTTGGCGGCCGTATCGGGCGGGGCCTTGGTCTGGCCGGCGCTGGCCCGAGGCACCCAGGGCGGCGCCATCAGCCCGCAGGAGGCCGTGCGCTTGATCAACCGCGAGAAGGCGGTGGTGATCGATGTCTGCGACCCGCAAGAGTACGCCGCAGGCCATGTGACCGGCTCGCGCAGCATCCCGCTGGCCTCGCTGGACGGTTCCAAGGACCTCCCCAGCAACAAGGCGCTGCCGCTGGTGGTGGTCTGTGCTTCGGGGGCCCGTGCCTCCCGCGCCGTGGGCCAGCTGCGCAAGGCCGGCTACGAAAACGCCAAGGTGCTGGGCGGCGGATTGAAAGCCTGGCGAGAGGCCAGTTTGCCGGTCGAATCCTCCAAGGGGTGAGTGGGGCGAGCCTACCGGCGGGCGCCTTTCACCCGCACGAGGCGGGGTCATGGCTGCAGGCTGTCGCGCGACCCGCGGACGCTTGAGACAATTCGGAACCGAGTTTGATCCCAGGTCCGCAATGAGCACCGTGCTGATGTACACCACCCAGGTCTGCCCGTTCTGTATTCGGGCCAAGAGCCTGCTGAAACAGCGCGGCGTGGAGACCATCGACGAGGTGCGTGTGGACACCGATCCCGGTGCACGGCAGCGCATGATGGAGTTGACCGGCCGGCGCACGGTCCCGCAGATCTTCATCGGTGACACCCATGTCGGCGGTTGCGACGACCTGATTGCCTTGGATCAACGCGGCGGCCTGATGCCGCTGCTGCAGGGCGGCTGATCCCCGGGCCCAGCCATGGCGCTGGGCCATAATCCGCGCCGCAGCCCGCACCCATTCCGGTTGCGGGCTTTTTCCATTACTCCGCGACCTCTCATCGAAAGCCCCTCATGGCAGAACAAGACCAGAACCCCGTGTTCCAGTTGCAGCGCATGTACCTCAAGGACCTGTCGCTGGAACAGCCCAATTCGCCGCAGATCCTCCTCGAACAGCAGCAGCCGCAGGTCGACATCCAGCTCGGCATGGGCGCTGAATCGATCGCCGAGGGCATGTTCGAGGTGGCCGTGACGGCCACGGTGACCACCAAGATCGGTGAACGCGTGCTGTTCTTGGTCGAGGCCAAGCAGGCCGGCATCTTCGAGATCCGCAACCTGCCGTCCGATCAGGTGCAGGGCATCATCGGCGTGGTCTGCCCGCAGATGATCTACCCGTACCTGCGCGCCATCGTGTCGGATGTCTGCACCCGCGCCGGTTTCCCGCCCATCCTGCTGGCCGAAGTGAACTTCCAGGCCATGTTCGAGGCTCAGCAACAAGCCCAGGCATCGAACGGCGCAGGCGCGCCGGCCGTCAACTGAGCGTTCTGCACGCCCGCGTGCCTGGGTGCCCATGAAACTGGCATTTCTCGGTGCCGGCGCTTGGGGCACCGCGCTGGCCATCGCCGCAGCCCAGCGTCACGAGGTGGTGCTCTGGGCACGTGACACCGAGCAGGCTGCTCAGATGCAGCGCGAGCGCACCAATGCGCGCTATCTGCCAGGGATGCATTGGCCGAACGAACTCGCGGTCACCGGGGATCTGGCGCACGCGGTGGGGCACGGCATGTCCGGCCTGATCATCGTGGCGACGCCCATGTCGGGCTTGCGCGAGACGCTGTCCGGCCTTCCACCGTCGGCCCGCGTGGCTTGGTTGTGCAAAGGTTTCGAATCCGGCACGGGGCTGCTCGGGCACGAGGTGGCGGCACAGGTGCTGCCGGGTGCATCGGTCGGCATCCTCTCCGGGCCCAGTTTTGCGCAGGAGGTGGCCGCCGGGTTGCCGACTGCGCTGGTCGCAGCCAGCTTCGACCCAGCGTTGACCCGTTCCCTCGTCGACGCCTTCCACCACGGAAGACTTCGCATCTACTCCAGCGCCGATCCCATCGGGGTCGAGGTGGGAGGGGCGGTGAAGAACGTGCTGGCCATTGCCACCGGTATTTCCGACGGCCTGCAATTGGGACTCAACGCCCGCGCCGCCCTGGTGACAAGGGGCTTGGCCGAGATGACCAGGCTGGGTGTGCGCATGGGCGCCCAAGTCGAGACCTTCATGGGGCTGGCTGGCCTGGGCGACCTGGTGCTCACGGCCACTGGCGATCTGTCCCGAAACCGGCGCCTGGGTCTGATGCTGGCTCAGGGGCACAGCATGGCCGACGTGCTGGCTCGTTTGGGCCATGTGGCCGAGGGCGCCTACAGCCTGGCCTCGGTGATCGACCGCTCCCGCCATTGGAAGGTCGACATGCCGGTGGCCGAGGCCGTCCACGCGGTCATCACCCAGGCCCAGAGCCCGCGCGCTGCGGTCGAGCAACTGCTGGCGCGCGACCCACGTGCAGAGACCTCAGGCCCGCCACGCTCTGGCTGAGCATTCTCTCAGCCAGAGCCGCTGAACCCGCACTGCCGCCAAGCCTCGAACACAGCCACTGCCACGGCATTGCTGAGGTTCAGGCTGCGCTGGCCAGGCCGCATCGGCAGCCGCACGAGTTGTTCGCCGCCAAGGCTGTCGCGCAGCGAACTGGGCAGGCCCGATGTTTCGCACCCAAAGACCAAAGTGTCACCGGCGCGCCATGCCACGTCGGTATGGGCCTGGCGAGCCCGCGTGGTGAAGGCGAAGATTCGCTCGGCGGAGGCGCCGTCGGCGGGCGTGGCCTGCAAGAAGTCCGACCAGTTCGCATGCCGGCGCACCGGCGCGAACTCGTGATAGTCCAGTCCGGCGCGGCGCAGCAGCCTGTCATCCATCGAGAATCCCAGCGGCTCGATCAGATGCAACTCGCAGCCGGTGTTGGCCGCCAGACGGATCACATTGCCCGTGTTGGGCGGGATCTCGGGATGAACCAGGACGATGCGAAACATGCAGCGATTGTCGCGGCCACCTGCTCAGGCGGTTCGGGCGAGCACCCACAGGTGCACCGACGCGGCACCTGCCTCAAGCAGCGCCCGTGCCGCTTCGTTGGCCGTGGTGCCGGTGGTCAGCACGTCGTCGACCAGGGCAATGCGGCGGCCATGCAACCAGTGCCGGGAGTCAGCTGAATTCGGCATGAACGCGCCACGCAGGTTGGCGTCTCGCGCAGGCCGGCCCAGCGCAACCTGGTGCGGCGTGTCTCGCCAACGCAGAAGGGCGTCGCCGCGTGCCGGCAGCCCCAGCCGCCGCGAAAGCCGGCGCGCGATCTCCCAGGACTGGTTGTAGCCGCGCTCCTTCAGCCGCTGGCGGGACAGCGGAACCGGCGTGATGGCATCGACCTGAAGGTTGTCTGGCGTGAGCGCATCGGCCAGACAGTCGGCGAGCGGCTTGGCCCACTCGAGCCGGCCCCTGAACTTGAACTCGGCGATCAGACGATCCCAAGGGAACGCGTAGTCGAAGGCAGTTGCTGCGCGGTCAAACTGTGGCGGTGAATTCAGGCACGAGCCGCACTGCAACTGGCCGACAGGCACGCGGATGGCGCAGCGCAGGCAGCGTGATCCGACAGGGCGGAAGCGGTGCAGGCACGCCGTGCACAGGCGGGTGCTTGACCAACAGAGGCAGACCGCGCACGGGGAGGGCAGCATCGGCTCAATATACTGCCCGCCGATGGTGACCTCCGCGATCCCTGCCCCCAACGCCCAAGAGCGGCTCGACACGATGGCGGCTCGCCGTGCCAGGGATCGCCTGGACAAGGGTGATCCGGCTCCCTGGTTGCACCAGGAGGTCGCCCGCCGCATGGGCGAGCGCCTCGCGGTGATTCGCCATCAGCCGCACGCCGTGCTCGATTGGTCTGGCCGAGCAGGGGCCAGCCGAGCGGTGCTGGCCCAGGCCTACCCGAAAGCCCGACGGGCCCGCGTTGCGGATGCGGCCGTCGAGGTCGCAACACCAGTGCCCTGGTGGCTGCGTTGGCGGCCTGAGGCGGTGCGCGAGTCTGTGCTGGCGTCCACGGCGGTCGCGCCGTCGAGCTGCGGCCTGATCTGGTCCAACATGCGCTTGCATTTCGAGCCCGAACCCGCATGGTTGATGCGTGCCTGGCACGCGGCTCTGGCGCCGGATGGCTTCCTGATGTTCTCGACACTCGGGCCTGGAAGCCTGACCTGCCTTCGGGAGGTCTACGCTGCCGAGGGCTGGGGTATCCCTTTCGCCCCCTTCGTCGACATGCACGATCTCGGTGACATGCTGGTGGCGGCCGGTTTCGCCGACCCCGTGATGGATCAGGAGACGATCACGCTCACCTACCCAACACCCGAGGCTCTTCTAGGGGAATTGCGGGGCATGGGCGCGAACTTGGCACCGACACGCTTCGGGGGTTTGCGCACGCCGCGTTGGCGAGAAGCGCTCGAGCAGGCGCTGGTTGCCAGAAGCGGCACGGACGGCAGGCTGGGGCTGGAGATCGAGTTGGTGTACGGCCATGCTTTCCGCGGCCCGGATACCGGCCCACGTGTCGACGCTTTGACACAGATCGGGCTGGACGACATGAAATTGATGCTCCGCAAGCCCGGGCGACCGAAAGAGCCTCGGCTAGAATCCTGCGGTTGACGTGGATCAGTCAGCGAGCGTGCGCGCCTGCATCGGCCCGCCTTGTGGCCACCCGCCACGGGGCCCTGCCGGCACCGCGGCGCTTCGACCATCGGCACCGCCCCCACCGGCCCCGGCCCGCGATGGCAAGGCAGCCCCGGCTCGATGGCGGTTTGGGTTTGGAACTGAAGTGACGACGATGATGATGACAACAAAGCTCTGGAACGGCATTGCACAGGGCGCATGCGCGCTGATGGGCGGCCTGGTGGCGCAAGCGGCGTGGGCGGTCAATGACTTGCCCGGCGGCCCGGCGGTCAACCAGCTCGATCTGCACCCGCCCGTCACCCGCATCGCGGCCGATGTGCAGTCGTTGCACTTCTGGCTCATGATCGTCTGCGTGGTGATCTTCGTCGCCGTGTTCGGCGTGATGTTCTATTCCATCCTGAAGCACCGCAAGTCGCTCGGGCACAAGTCGGCCAACTTCCACGAGAGCGTGGCGGTAGAGATCGCCTGGACCATCGTGCCGTTCATCATCGTCACGGGCATGGGTTTCGCTGCCACCAAGACTGTGGTGGCACAGAAAGACACCACCAACGCCGATCTCACCATCAAGGCCACCGGCTACCAGTGGAAGTGGGGCTACGACTACCTGAAAGGCGAGGGTGCAGGCATCTCCTTCCTGTCGACCCTCGATGTGGCGCAGCGCGAGCTGTCCGACGCCGGCACTCCGCAGGGCGACGACTACCTCCTGCGGGTGGACAACCCGCTGGTCGTCCCGGTCAACCAGAAGATCCGTCTCATCACCACGGCCAGCGATGTGATCCACGCCTGGATGGTGCCGGCCTTTGCAGTCAAGCAAGATGCCATCCCTGGCTTTGTCCGCGACACCTGGTTCAAGGCCGAAAAGACCGGTGACTTCTACGGCCAGTGCGCCGAGTTGTGCGGCAAAGAGCACGCCTACATGCCGATCCACGTCAAGGTGCTCTCCCAGGAGGACTACGCCAAGTGGGCCGATGGCGAGAAGAAAAAGATGGCCGCCAAGGCGGATGATCCGTCCAAGGTCTGGACGCAGCCCGATCTGATTGCCCGCGGCGAGAAGGTCTATGCCGCGAACTGTGCGGTCTGCCACCGCCCGGACGGCAAGGGCGCTGGCCCGATCAAGCCGCTCGATGGGTCGCCAGTCGTGCTCGACGCGGATCGTGCCAAGCAGGTTGCCGTCCTCCTGAACGGCCAGAACAATGGGGCCATGCCGGCGTGGAAGCAGTTGTCGGATACCGAGATTGCTGCAGTGATCACGTACACCAAGAACAGCTGGAGCAACAAGACGGGTCAGCTGGTGCAGCCCGCCGAAATCGTTGCCGCCCGCAAGTGACCCCCGAGGAATCTGAAAAGGAATCGTCATGAGTGCAGTTCTCGACCACCACGGGGATCACGCGCACGACCACGCGCACGACCATGATCATGGGCATCCGCACGGTTGGCGCCGCTGGGTGTTTGCAACGAATCACAAGGACATCGGCACGATGTACCTTTTGTTCTCGTTCACCATGTTGATGGTCGGGGGCATCCTGGCCCTGTGCATCCGCGCCGAGTTGTTTCAACCTGGCCTGCAGTACTTCAATCCCGAGCTGTTCAATTCGTTCACGACGATGCACGGGCTGATCATGGTGTTCGGCGCCATCATGCCGGCCTTCGTCGGCTTTGCGAACTGGA
>CAYJEC010000103.1:0-9143 GCA_964369025.1 uncultured Ideonella sp.
TGCGCGAGATCTTCCGCACCATCACGGCGTTGCGGCAAACCGGTGTGAGCATCCTGCTGATCGAGCAGAACGCCCGCGCCGCCCTGGAGGTGGCGGACTACGGCTACGTGCTGGAGACTGGCTCCATCGCGCTCGAAGGGCCGGCCTCCGATCTGGCAGGCGACTCGCGCGTGATCGACACCTACCTCGGCGCCAAGAAGGGTTGACCACGATGTGGCGCTATGTGCCGCCGCTGCGCGACATGCGGTTCGTGATCGACGAGGTCATCGGTGCCCCGTCGGCCTGGGCGCTGATGCCCGCCTTTGACGGCCTGGACAGCGAGACGGCGGCCCAGGTGCTGGAAGAGGCCGGCAAGTTTGCTGCCGAGGTGTTGGCGCCGCTGAACGGCCCGGGCGATCTGGCCGGCTGCACCTGGGCCGATGGCGAGGTGACGACGCCACCGGGCTACCCCGCTGCCTACCGGGCATTCGTCGACGGTGGCTGGCCCGCGCTGGCCTGCGACCCCGCGTGCGGTGGCCAGGGCTTGCCACAACTGTTGAACGCCGCGCTGTACGAGATGCTGGCAGCGGCCAACCATGGTTGGACGATGTACCCCGGCCTGCTGCATGGCGCCTATGAGTGCCTGCACGCGCATGCCAGTGGCGAGTTGCGCGAGCGCTACCTGCCCAAGGTGACCAGCGGCGAGTGGCTCTCCACGATGTGCCTCACCGAGGCGCATGCGGGCAGCGACCTGGGCCTGCTGCGCACCAAGGCCGAGCCGCGCGCTGACGGCTCTTATGCCGTCAGTGGCAACAAGATCTTCATCTCCGGTGGCGAGCAGGACCTGACGGACAACATCGTGCACCTTGTGCTCGCGCGCCTCGCCGGCGCACCGGCGGGCACCAAGGGGCTGTCGTTGCTGCTGGTGCCCAAGGTGCTGCCGGACGGGTCGCGCAACACGGTGTTCTGCGATTCGGTCGAAAGGAAGATGGGCCTGAAGGGCAGCGCCACGTGCGCGATGCGCTTCGACGGTGCCACCGGCTGGCTGCTGGGCGAACCCAACCGGGGTCTGGCGGCGATGTTCCTGATGATGAACGCGGCCCGGCTGCACGTGGGATTGCAGGGCCTGGGCCACCTGGAGATCGCCACCCAGAACGCCTTGCGCCAGGCCCAGGAGCGTGCGCAGTCGCGCGCGCCTCGCCGGCCTGAAGGCCAGCCGGCGGCGGCGGCCGACCCCATCGTGCTGCACCCTGCGATGCGGCGGACGCTGTGGACGCTGCAGGCCCGTACCGAAGGCTGCCGGGTGCTGGCCTATTGGGCGGCGCAGGCGTTGGACGACGCCGCTTCACACCCTGACTGCGCCGTGCGTAGCGCTGCCGATGCGCGTGCCAGCTTGCTGACACCGGTCATCAAGTCGCTGCTGACCGAATTGGGCCACCTGGGTGCCGACACCGCGCTGGGCGTCTGGGGCGGGCACGGCTACATCCACGAAATGGGCATCGAGCAGATCGTGCGCGACAGCCGTGTGGCCATGATTTACGAGGGCACCAACGAGATCCAGGCCATCGACCTGCTGCTGCGCAAGGTGCTGCCCGATGGTGGTGCCAGGCTGGGTGATCTGCTGGATTGGGCGGCTGCACAGGCCGAGGGGTCGACGCAGGCGCGCGCGGCGCAGGAGAGCCTGCAGGCCCTGCGCACCATGGCCACGCGGCTGTGCGCCGACGCCGCCACCGATGCCGAGTGGCCTTACCGCGCGGCCGATGATTTCCTGCGTGCGCTGGGCGAGGCCTTGCTCGTCTGCGCCTGGGCACGCAGCGAGGTCGCAGCGCGCACGGCGCTGGAGGGCGGCCAGGGTGATCGTGCGTTCTACGAAGCCAAGCTGCTGCGTGCCCGCTTCCAGGCCGACTACCTGGGCGGCGAAGTGGCGCGGCACCTGGCCTGCGCCGAGCGCGCGCGAGCCGAGTTGCCCTTCCTGCCCGTGTCATGAGGGGAACGATGGCCGACGAACCGCGTGCCGCCTCCTCTGCGCCCCACGACGCCGCGCTGGACCAGGCCGGTTTGTTGCACCTGGTGGGCTATGCGACCACGCGTGCGGCGGTCGAGCTGAAGAAGAGCTTTCAGAAGCACCTCGGGCCGCTGAAACTGAAGGCGGTTGAGTTCTCCATCCTGGTTCTGGTGGACACCAACCCCGAGGTCAACCAGAAGCAGCTCGGCCTGGCGCTGGATGTCTCGGCACCCAACCTGGCCGTCACGCTGGACCGTATGGTGCAACAGGGATGGGTGCGCCGCGAGCGCAGCGAGCGCGACCGCCGGGCGCAGCTGATCAAGTTGACGCCCGATGGTCAGGCGCTGGTCAGCCGGGCCCGCAAGATCGGCCAGACCATGGAGAACGATGCCTTGAAGGTGCTCACTCCGGGCGAACGTGCGCTGCTGATGGAATTGCTGCACCGCCTGGCCCACAAGCGCAGGCGCTGAGCGATGCCGCGCCCTGCGAGACAATCGGGGCGACATGAGCAAGGCATTCACCAAGGAGCCGGACGCGTCGGGCGACGATGACGACGGCCCGTCGCTGCCCCCGTTGCCGGCTGGCGGCAAGAACTACATCACGCCGGCCGGCTATGCCCGGCTGCGGGCGGAGTTCATGCAACTGATCGACGAGGAGCGCCCGAAGATCGTCGAGGTGGTGCACTGGGCCGCCTCCAACGGAGACCGCTCCGAGAACGGCGACTACCTTTACGGCAAGAAGCGCCTGCGCGAGATCGACCGGCGCATCCGCTTTCTCACCAAGCGGCTCGACATCGCCGAGGTGGCGGATCCGACGCTGCACCATGGCAGTGACCAGATCTTCTTCGGGGCCACCGTCACCTATGTCAACTCAAACGGTGAGGAACGCACCGTCACGATCAAGGGCATCGACGAGGTGGACAACCTGGCGGGCGAGGTGAGTTGGGTGGCACCCATCGCCCGCGCGCTGCTGAAGTCTCGCGAAGGTGACGAGGTGTCGCTGATGACGCCGGGCGGAGTCGAGACGCTGGAAATTCTTTCGGTCAGCTATCCGGAGCCAACTGGGCTGTAGCCTCGGGCGCGCATTCCCATGAAACTCATGCAATGCTGGGACGACGGGGTGACCACCGATGTCCGGCTTGTCTCGCTGCTGCGCCGCCATGGTGCCCGCGCCACCTTCAATCTCAACGCGGGCCTTCATGGGCGGGAACGGCAGTTCGGCTGGCACCACCGTGACACCGAGGTCTGGCGGCTCGGCCATGACGAACTGCGCGACGTCTACGACGGTTTCAGCATTGCCAACCACACGCTCACCCATCCGCACCTGGAGCAACTCCCCATCGATGCGACGAGGCACGAGATCAGTGTCGGCCGTTCCCGCCTGCAGGCGCTGTTCGATCAGCCAGTGAGTGGCTTCGTCTACCCCTTTGGCACCTTCGACGGCGCTGTCGCTCAGGCGGTGCGCGATGCGGGCCACTCCTACGCCCGCACCACCTGTGCCGCTGAGGCTGGCGTCGACACGATGGACGCCATGGCGGCAGCGCCAAGCTGCCACTTCCTGGCACCGGACTTCTGGCAAAGGCTGGATCGTGCCCGCGCGTCTGGCGCGTTCTGGTTCTGGGGGCACTCCTACGAGCTGGTCGGCGAGGCGATGTGGGCAGCCTTCGATGCGTCTCTTGCCCGGCTGTGCGCCGAGCCTGGTGTTCAATGGTGCGACCCGACCGACCTTTTCGATGGAGACCACCAGTGAACGGCACCCTGATCTCGCGCCTGCAGGCTGTGCTGCTGGCCGCCCTCGCGAACCTCTTCGCGCCTGGTACGCAAGCGGCTGACTTCGCCTCGACGCGGCCTGCGGCCCGTGTCGAGTATTGGCAGCAGCGCCAGGCCACGATCGATGCACAGGTGGCCGATGCAGTGGGCTTGCGCGCCGTGAAGCTGGTGTTCGTCGGCGACTCGATCACCGATTTCTGGCTGCTTGGCGACGACCCGTGGATTCCCGGCCGAATGCACGGCCGAACCATCTGGAACGAGTCGTTCGGCGGTGCGGTGCCGGAGAACCGGGCACTGAACATCGGCATCTCGGGTGACCGCACGGAGCATCTGCTGTTCCGGATCCTGCCGAAGTCCCAGGGCGGGCTGGGCCAACTGGATGCCGACGCACTGGCGCCCGAGTTTTTTGTGCTGATGGTCGGCATCAACAACTCCTATGCAGCTGAGCCGCCGGTGGCTGACAGCGTGTACGAGGGCGTGGTGGCGGTGATGCGCGCTCTTCACGCGCGCAAGCCAGGGGCGCGGTTGTTGCTGCAATCGATCCTGCCCACATCGGAACCATCCAGGGACGCCGCGGTCGTGAAACCTGTCAACGAGCGGCTGGCCGCCTTGGCTGCGGCCCCTGAGTTCAAGAGCTACACCACATGGCTCGACCTGTACCCGTCATTCATCGATCCGCAGGGCAGGCAGAACCCTGGGCTGTTCGTCGACGGCCTGCACCCCAGCGAAGCGGGCTATCGCATCTGGCGCGATCGGCTGCTGCCAGCCCTGGCAGCAGTGCGAAACCAGGTGCGCTGATCCTGCGTCTGCGGGACCGTCCAACCCGCCGCCAGGTGCACCGGCGTCAAGGCCGCACGCGCTGCACACGCAGCACCGCGGCAGTGCGCTTCAAGGTCCGCAGCACCTCGGCCAGGTGCAGGCGGTCGCGCACGCCCACCAGCAGTTTCATGTCCGCCGTCTCGCCGGGGCGTTCGTCGCCCATGTCGATGTGCGTGATGTCGGCCTCTGCGCGGCTCACGGCCTGGGCGACCTGGGCCAGGGCCCCCTTGCCGTTGTGCAGCAGAACCTGCAACTGGGTCTCGAAGGCCCGCGTGGGCTCCTCGGCCCACTCGACCTGCATCCAGCGCTCGCGGTCGCGCTCGTAAAGGCGCTGGCCCACCTGGCAGTCGGCCGTGTGCACCACCAGCCCTTCGCCGCGGCCCAGGTAGCCGACGATGGCGTCCCCCGGGATCGGCCGGCAGCATGTCGCCATGCCCACCGAGGCACCTTCGGCACCGTCAATCACCACCAGGCCCTGGCCGGCGTCACCGTCGGTGCTGGCATAGCGGCCGAGGGTGAGCGTTACAGCGTCTGGCTTGTGGCCCTGTTCATGCAGACCCTGGGCAATCCGTTTGGCCACGATGGTGGCGATCTTCTTGCCCAGGCCGATGTCGAACAGCAGTTCGCCGGGGTTGCGGTTGCCGCTCCAGCGCAGCACGGCCGGCCAGATGGACTCGGGCCCGGCCGGCTCCAGCGGTGGCAGTGCCAGGCCCTCCAGGCGCAGGGCCTGTGCCAGCATTTTTTCGCCCAGCGATTGCGACTCTTCCTGCTCCAGGTTCTTCAGGTAGTGCCGGATCTTGGAGCGGGCGCGCCCGGTGCGCACGAAGTTCAGCCAGGCCGGGTTGGGCCGCGCGCCGGGCGCGGTGATGACCTCGACCACATCGCCCGATCGCAACTCGGAGCGAAGCGTGGCCGGTTCGCCATTGACCTTGACGGCGACGCAGTGATCACCGACGTCGGAGTGGATGGCATAGGCGAAGTCCACCGGCGTTGCGCCGCGCGGAAGCGCCAGGATCTTGCTCATCGGCGTGAAGACATAGACCGCGTCGGGCACCAGGTCGATCTTCACGTGCTCGAGGAACTCGCCGGCGTCGCGGGTCTCGTCCTGGATGTCGATCAGCGACTTCAACCACAAGGCGCCCAGGCGCTGCGCCACATCGGACGGGCTGCCGCCCTTGGTACCGACCTTGTAGAGCCAGTGTGCGGCGATGCCGGTCTCGGCCACCGCGTGCATGGCGTCGGTGCGGATCTGGAACTCCACAGCCGTGCCCAGCGGGCTGACCAGGGTGGTGTGGAGCGATTGGTAGCCGTTGGCCTTGGGGATGGCGATGTAGTCCTTGAAACGCCCGGGCACAGGTTTGTAGAGCTGGTGCAACACACCGAGCGCCAGGTAGCAGTCGGGCAGGGTGGGCACAACAATGCGGAAGCCGAAGATGTCATTCACCGAGGCGAAGCCAGCGTGCTTCTCACGCATCTTGCGGTAGATCGAGTAAACGGTCTTCTCGCGGCCGGCCACCTCGGCCTTGGTGCGCGCTTCCGCGAAGGCCTGTGTCACGTCCTTCTGCACCCGGGAAACGATGTCACGCCGGTAGCCGCGCGATCGCTGCACTGCCTTCTCGAGCGCCCCGTGGCGCCAGGGATAGAGGTAGGTGAACGAAAGCTCCTGCAGCTCGCGGTAGACCTGGTTCAGGCCAAGCCGGTGGGCAATGGGCGCGTAGATGTCCAGCGTCTCGCGGGCAATGCGCTGGCGCTTGTCGGCCTTCATCGCACTCATCGTGCGCATGTTGTGCAGGCGGTCCGCCAGCTTGATCAGGATGACGCGCACATCGCGTGACATCGCCAGCAGCATCTTCCGGAAGGACTCGGCCTGCCCCTCTTCGCGGGTCGAGAAGTTGAGCTTGTCGAGCTTGGTCAGGCCGTCCACCAACTCGGCGGTCTGCGCCCCGAAGCGCTCGATCAGCTCGGTCTTGGTGATGCCGCAATCCTCCATCGCGTCGTGCATCAGCGCGGCCATGACGGCCTGGGCGTCGAGCTTCCAGTCGGCCACCAGGCCGGCTACAGCAATGGGGTGGGTGATGTAGGGCTGGCCGCTGGCTCGGAACTGGCCCAGGTGCGCCTCGTCGGCGAACTTGTAGGCGTCGCGGATGCTCTTCAGATCCGCCTTGCCGAGGTGGCTGAGCTTGTCAGTCAACCCGGCGAAGGTGCTTACCTCTGCGCTGGGCGGCGACGTGGGAGTCGACGCACGCGGGCGGCCCTGCAACGCAAGTGGCAGCAGTTCGGCGGCGAACGATCGAATCCCCATTCGTGGAATTTAGCCTAGTTCACTCGTGCAGCCGCGGTAGTGGACAAGGGTGAAAACGCCAACGGGCGCCTGTTGGCGCCCGTTGGCAGAGATCGTCAGGCCACGCGGGCCGGGAATCAGGTGGTCAGGTCGGGACCTTGCGCAGCATCTCGATGCCGACTTCACCGGCTGCAATCTCGCGCAGCGCCGTGACGCCAGGCTTGTTTTTCGACTCGACCTTGGGGGCGTGGCCCTGGCTCAGCATGCGAGCGCGGTAGGTCGCGGCCAGCACGAGCTGGAACCGGTTGGGGATCTTGGCGAGGCAGTCTTCTACGGTGATGCGGGCCATGGGCTGGGTTCTCGGCAGGTGGGGCGTGCTGGTCAATCGAGATTGAGCGCAGCGAACACAGCAGACTTGGCACGGCGCTGAGCCGCATACTTCAGCCGCTGCGAGTGAACGACGGTTTTCAGGTCGAAAAGCGCCGTTTCGAACAGGGCGTTGATTATAACGTAGTCGAAGTGCCGGGCTTGGTCGACCTCCACCCGTGCGTTGGCCAGGCGGGTGGCGATCACCTCGGGGTGGTCTTCGCCGCGGCGCTTCAAGCGCTGTTCGAGCTCGCCCCAGCTCGGCGGCAGGATGAAGATCAGCACCGCGTGCGGGAACAACTGCTTGATCTGCAGAGCCCCTTGCCAGTCGATCTCCAGCACCACGTCGTCGCCGGCCATGAGCCGCGCCTCGATGCCCAGGCGGGAGGTGCCATAGCGGTTGCCGTGGACTTCGGCCCACTCGAAGAACTCGCCGCGCTCGATCATGGCGACAAACTCGGCCTCGGCGGCAAAGTAATACTCGCGGCCCTGCTGCTCCTGCCCACGTGGCTCGCGGGTGGTGTGCGAAACCGATACCGACAGGTGAGAGTCAAGCTCCAGCAGGGCCTTCACCAGGCTGGACTTGCCGGCCCCACTGGGGGCGGCGACGACGAAGAGGTTGCCGGGTGTTTCCATGATCATTCGATGTTCTGCACCTGAATGTCGAGTTCTACGCCAAGTGCTTGTCGCATATCAAGTTTGTCTTTCGGCCGGCCCGAACACCCCACAACTTACCCCACAGGTTGCGCTTACTGCGCCGTGCTGAGGCTTGTCTTGAGGTGATGCGTGCAGCATGTGAACTGTAGCTTGTGGATCGGATGGTGCGGGCGGCTCGCCCTGTAAGCAGCCTCGTTCGAACATGTCCTTGCATAGCCAGAGAAGAGGCATTCAATCCCGGCCGCGCCCGCCTTGCCGGCCTCTGTCCCCGGTGGCGTCACCGTCGACATGAGACTGAATGCCGCTCGGGTTTCACGGTCCAGCGACTGGTAAACGCCTGAACTCCTGCTCAGGTCGCAGGCCTGTGCACCTTCACGAGATCAGCGATTTGCTCGATGATCTCGGGCCACGTGTTCTCCTTGGTGCTGAGGCCGGAGCGGGAAGCGAGCAATGGGCTGACCTTGACCAACTGCTCGAAGGTCACTTCATCCATGACCGGGACGAGTCGGTTTCCGCGCAGCAGAGCTGACAACTCCTTGTCGGCGACACCCTCGCGCGGGAGGGCTTCGAGCATCGCCGGCGTCACTAGAACAAGCCCGATGAGCGAGTTCGCCAGACCGCGATCGATCGTGCGCATCATCGGCACGCCCAGACCTAGGTCCTTCTCGCTGAACCAGACTTTCACACCGACTGCTGTGAGCTGATCGTGCAGGTCCTTGGCCTTGCTGCGCCGGTCGGGCCATGCATGGCACAGGAAGACATCGCGAAGGTCTGGCTGTGCCGCGGCGGTCTTTTCTAGAGTCTCGCGGACCGGTGTGAGTTCAGCGACCTGAGCAGGCGTATAGGACGCGGACGAGCCCGACCGTGCCCACCGCGGACGTGCGCTGCCGCCTGAACCTCGTCCGCCGCCGTACGAGTAAGACGGGGACGATGACGAATACGAGCTACTGCCGTAGCCGCTGCTGC
This sequence comes from uncultured Ideonella sp., assembly GCA_964369025.1. Lineage (GTDB taxonomy): Bacteria > Pseudomonadota > Gammaproteobacteria > Burkholderiales > Burkholderiaceae_C > Ideonella. The sequence continues at coordinate 8,843 of CAYJEC010000103.1, forward strand.
TATAGCCATACCCGCTGGACCTGCCGTAGCCAGCGCGCTTGTACCGGCAGACCGGACAGTTCTCGGCCCCGCTTGCTGTGCGGTGCCCGTACCTTGGGGCGGTGCATCCACTCATGGGCGTCCTCAAAAGTGATGTTGTCTCTTGCCACAGATGGCCCGCTCGCCACCGCTGCCAAACATGCGCTTTCCCATCAGCGCGCAATCAATCTCTTCGCCCGGTCGGGCTATAGAAGAAATCCCCTCGCCTCTCGCCAACTCATCGCAATCGAAGCCCTTGCCGGTGAACGCAGTACGGAGAGTC
>CAYJEC010000104.1:0-9111 GCA_964369025.1 uncultured Ideonella sp.
CACCTCCAAGCACGTGATGGACGGTGGCGGCAACTTCCGCGCCAACTTCGGCGTGGAGCGCGAAGGCAAGAACCTGCTGGCTGAGGACGGCTCGCACTCCATGGGCGCGGAGATCACCACCGGCTACCCGGAATTCGACCACGTTCTGCTCAAGAAGCTGGGCTGGTGGGAAGACCTGTCTGAAGCCGAGCGCGCCAAGGCCGAAGGCAAGAACTGGAAGACCGATCCGACCGGCGCCATCATCCGCGTGGCCATGGCCCACGGCTGCCACCCGTTCGGCAACGCCAAGGCCCGCGCCGTGGTGTGGAACTTCCCCGACGCGATCCCGCAGCACCGCGAGCCAATCTATGGCATCCGCCCCGACCTCGTGGCCAAGTACCCCAGCCACGACGACCAGAAGAGCCGCTGGCGCATGCCGGTGCTCTACAAGTCGCTGCAGGCCAAGAACATCGAAGACAAGATGCACGAGAAATTCCCGCTCATCATGACGTCGGGACGCCTGGTCGAGTACGAGGGTGGCGGCGAGGAAACCCGCTCCAACCCCTGGCTGGCCGAGCTGCAGCAGGAGATGTTCGTCGAGATCAACCCGAAGGCCGCCAACGACCGCGGCATCCGCCATGGCGACGATGTGTGGGTGAAGACCCCGCCGATGCAGGCCCTGCCCGAGTTCAAGGGTATCCGCGTCAAGGCCCTGGTCACCGAGCGGGTGGACGCCGAGACGGTGTTCCTGCCCTTCCACTTCTCCGGTCGCTGGGGCGGCGTCGACCTCGCGCCGTACTACCCCGAGGGTGCGATGCCGGTGGTTCGCGGCGAAGCCATCAACACCGCCACGACCTATGGCTACGACAGCGTGACGATGATGCAAGAGACCAAGACCACCTTGTGCCAGATCGAAAAGGCCACGGCCTGAGCCGCCAGGAGACCACCACATGGCCCGAATGAAATTCATCTGCGACGCCGAGCGTTGCATCGAGTGCAACGGCTGCACCACCGCCTGCAAGGCCGAGCACGATGTGCCCTGGGGCGTCAACCGCCGCCGGGTCGTCACCTTGGACGACGGCATTCCAGGCGAGAAGAGCATCTCGGTGGCCTGCATGCACTGTTCTGACGCGCCATGCATGGCCGTTTGCCCAGTGGATTGCTTCTATCGCACCGACGATGGTGTGGTGCTGCACGACAAGGACGTGTGCATCGGCTGCGGCTATTGCAGCTACGCCTGCCCCTTCGGCGCTCCCCAGTTCCCGAGCAACGGCACCTTCGGCCTGCGCGGCAAGATGGACAAGTGCACCTTCTGTGCCGGTGGCCCGGAAGAGAACGGCAGCGAAGCCGAGTACGAGAAGTACGGCCGCAATCGGCTGGCCGAGGGCAAGTTGCCCGCCTGCGCCGAAATGTGCTCCACCAAGGCTCTGCTTGGCGGTGACGGTGACGTGGTGGCCGACATCTTCCGCACCCGCGTGATGACCCGCAACAAGGGCAGCGAGGTCTGGGGCTGGGGCACCGCCTACGGCAAGCCGGGCGAGAACAAGCCCGAAGGGAGCAAGTCATGACGCGCTGGGTTTTGGCGTTGGGCGCCGCCGCCCTGTGCCTGGCCGGTTGCGGCGACAAGGCTCAGGTGCTCGATCACTCCAAGAAGGCCGGTGAGGCATCCTGGAAGGGTGCGAAAAACGCCTATGTCGAGCCGGGCTGGAAAGCTGGCGACCAGAAGAGTTGGGAACAGCAGGTTCACAACCGTGCCCAGGCCCAGAATGAATACACCCGTACCGGTGGCGCCAAGTAGCGGGTCTCCGCTGAACTCAACGATGCGAGGTGCCCTGATGCTGAGCCTGGCCCGCCCCTTGATCCATGCCGCCTTGCTGGCGACCGCGGTTCTATTCGGCGCCGGTGCGGCGGTCGGCCAGACAGCCCCCGCGGCCAGCGCGCCCGCCGTGGCAACGGCACCGGCCGAACCCCGGCCCGACGAGAGCAACGCCGAGCGGGCCAAGAGCCAACCCGGCAACAACGCGCCGTTCTGGCGTGCAGTGCGAGGCTCGGGCGAGCAGGCGGGCTACTCCAGCCTACCCGGTGCCGAGAAGGGCACGCTGATTCAGTCGTTCCAGCAGTACCCAGGCTCGCGGTTCACCACCGCTGGAGAGGCCTGGCGTCAGGTCCGCAACAACTGGATCATCCCCTACGGCGGATCCCTGCTGCTGATCGTGCTCGTCGCCCTGGGCCTGTTCTATTGGCGCGTCGGGCCTTTGGGAGGCCACATCCCGGATACCGGCCGAAAGATCGAGCGGTTCACGCCGTTCGAGCGTGCGGCGCATGGTGCGAATGCAGCCGCCTTCGTGGTGCTGGCCATCTCGGGCATCGTGATGGCCTTCGGCAAGTTCTTCTTGCTGCCGGTGCTCGGTGGCACGCTCTTCGGCTGGCTGACCTATGCCCTGAAGACGGCCCACAACTTCGCCGGCCCGCTGTTCTCTGTCTCGCTGCTCATCGTCATCGTCACCTTCATCCGGGACAACATCCCCAAAGCCAGCGACCTCACCTGGATGGCACGTCTGGGCGGCATGCTCAGCGAACATGAAATCCCGTCTCACCGCTTCAATGCCGGCGAGAAGCTGCTGTTCTGGGGTGGTGTGTTTGCCATGGGCCTTGTGGTTGTGGCCTCCGGGCTCGTGCTGGACAAACTGGTCCCGGGCATGGACTACACCCGCGGCCAGATGCAGATTGCACACATGATCCATGGTGCCGCCACTGCCTTGATGATGGCCTTGTTCTTGGGCCACATCTACATGGGCACAGTGGGCACCCGGGGCGCGCTGGACGGCATGCGCACCGGCTACGTGGACGAGGCCTGGGCTCGGGAACACCACGAGCTGTGGTTCGACGACATCCAGGCAGGCCGCATCCCGGCCCAGCGTTCCGCACCGCCCGCGCCGCCTATGGGCGCCGTGCGCCCTCAGTCCTGACCACGCACCGCGTGCATCCTCCAGCGGAGTTGCCAGCATGAACCGTCTCTCCACCCTGACCACCTTCTTGTTGGCGGCGTTCCTTGCCTTGGGCGCCAGTGCCAAGCTGCCGGCACCAAGCGACGAGGCCAAGGCCAAGGCGGCCGAAGCGGCGGCCAAGACCGCGCACAACGGCAAGGTTGAAGGCTACCTGTTGTGCAAGTCCATGGACAAGGTGGCCGCCGCCTATCACGCGGGTGCCAAGAAGGCAGGCAAGGACGCTACGCCCGCCACCGCGACACCGCCGTGCGCTGATCCTGGCCCCTTCGTCTATGCCCCGCCGGCGCCCGCATCGGGGGCCTCAGCAGCTGTGGTGGCGGCTGCTGCGCCAGCCGCACCGGCCAAGAAGTAAGCGGGCATGGCCCAGCCTGGAGAAGCCATCTCCCGCGCGGCACCGGCCCTTGTTCCGGTGCCTGGTGCGCCGCGCCTGACGCAGGCGCGCACCGAGATGCTGCGTGAGATCCGCATCGTCGACGAATACGGCGATTCGCGCCCCATCCTGATCCCCACCGAGCGTCCGCTGACGGTGTTCGTCGACAAGCGCGAACTGGTCACTCTGATGACCCTGGGCGCTTGCCCCGAGTTGCTGGTGCTGGGCTACCTGCTCAACCAGCGCCTGATCAGCCAGGTGTCCCAGGTCGAATCGATCACGGTGGATTGGGAGGTCGGTGCCGCAGCGGTACGCACCCACGCCGGCCTGGTGGATCTGGAGGAACGGACGGCGCACCGCGTTGTCACCACCGGTTGCGGTCAAGGCACGGTCTTCGGCGACATGATGGTTGGCATCGGCCAACTGCAGTTGCCGGGCCCACAACAGGCCCGCATCCGCCAGGGCACGCTGCACCGCATGCTCGAGACCATGCGCCAGCAGGACAGCATTCACCGCAAGGCGGGCTCGGTACACGGGTGCGCGCTTTTCCAGGGCGGCGAGATGCTGATGTTCGTGGAGGATGTCGGCCGCCACAACGCCATCGACACCATCAGCGGCTGGATGGGCATTCACGGGGTGCAGGGGGCCGACAAGGTGTTCTACACCACCGGCCGCCTGACCAGCGAGATGGTGATGAAGGCCGCTCAGATCGGCGTGCCCATCATCGTGTCGCGCAACGGGGTCACCGCCATGGGCCACGCGATGGCCGAGAAGCTGGGCATGGCCCTCTTCGGCCGTGCCGCCAACCGGCACTTTCTCTGCTACACCGGGTTCGAGCGCTTCGACTCCGAGCCCGAGCAGCAGCGGGCCGCAGTGCGCGTGGTCACGGGCTGAGTTGGGACACCTGGTGCCGGTGTACCGGCCCCGGGCTCCTGCGCAGCTTGACCAGTGCAATCTCCTCGGGGCCGATGCTGCCCCGGCGGTACTCAACAAAACCCAGGCTCCGGTAGAGCCGCAGCGCTGGCTCGTTCAGGGCCGCTGTGGCAACAGCAAACACCGCTTCCGGCGCCCGGGCAATCGCTTCGCTCAGCAGAGCGAGCCCGGCGCCCAGGCGTTGGCTGGCGGGGTGAACCACCAGCGAGCTGACGAGGATCTGGCCCGGCTCGTCGTCAGGCTCGAGGCTCATGGCGCCGACCAACTGGTGCGCGATGAACGCGCCGAGGCTGAGCCCGGCCTGGGCCTGGATCTCCGCAGCACTTCGCTCCATGGGCGGGAAGTGCTCCACCTGCAGCAGTGCGGCCTCCTGGGCATAGGCCGGCACCAGCACGCCATGCATCGCCCGCGCGACGGCCGGGTCGTGGTGGTCGATCCACTCGACCGAGACGGTAGCCGGTGCGGGCCTCACGCCGGGTTGACGAACCACACGGTGCTGATCAAGCCACCCTGAACCTCGTAGATCGCGGCCGCGTGGACGGGCTCGGCGGCAATGCCGGTGATCAACTCGTGGTCGATGACCTTGTTGCCGAAGGCCATCCGGGCCACCAGCGCCGCATGCAGGCTGGGCAGGTTGAACCGGTTCTTCGCGTAGTGCTCGGCCAAGGCAGCCTTGCCGGAGATGGTGGGCTGTGTGCCGGGCAACCGGTACACCTGCACGTCGTCGGCATACTGGGCCACGAAGGCGGCCAGATCCCGTGCGTTGTAGGCGTCGAGTTGGCGCTGAACAGGGCCAATTGGGTTCATGGTGTCTTGCCGCTATGGACGATGGAAACGAACCTTGTCACGCCGGTTCGCCCCAACGTTCCATGAAGCGCCAACGCTCGTGGAAAGTGGCAGGCACTTCGGTGCCTTCGTAGGCCATGCAATCCACAAAGCCGCGGGCTTCATACAAGCGGTGCGCAGCCTGCATGAAGGGGGCGGTGTCCAGGCACAGGTGCTGGTAACCAAAGTCTCTGGCGTCTGCCAGCAACCGGTCCAGCATGGCGCCACCGAGGTTCATGCCCCGAAACCCTGGCCGCACATAGAGGCGCTTGATCTCGGCGCTGCCCGGGCGCAGCCGGCGCAGGCCGCCCATCGCCGCCACCTGGCCCTCCACCTGGACAAGATAGAAGATGCCCTGGGGCGGCGTGTCGCCACAGGTCTTGTGGATCGTGCCGGCCACATAGTCGGTCACCGGTATACCCACGAGGTCTTCGCCCGCCATCCCGAAAGATCGCCGCATCTCGTCGAACACCCAGGACAGGTACTCCACGTTCATGTCGACCAGGGCGTCGTGGTGGAGGGCCAGGTCGGCCGCCACGAACACGGGGCCAGGCACGGCTAGGCCCCGGCCTGCAGCATCGCCGCCATCTTCTGGTGGATCAGGTCCACCGCCTTCAATGGGCGAAGCATCACCTTGAACTCGGTGATCTGGCCTTCACCGTTCCACCGGATCAGGTCCACGCCGTTGATGCGGATGCCGTCGAGCTCCAGCTCGAACTCCAGCACCGCATCGTGCTCGGCCCGAAGCTCCCGCACATAGCGGAAGGATTCATTGCCCAACACCAAGAACGCGGCGGCCAGGTACTTCGTGGTGATGGCCTTGCCAACCTGGGGCTTGTGCACTACCGGCGAATGGAAGACGGCGTCCGGCGCGAGGAGCGCATCCAGGCCCGCCACGTTGCGGTCATGAAACAGTTGGTGCCAGGTGGCGATCGGGTCGAGCGGCATGCGTGTATTCCAGGGAAGTGGCCTGCCTCATTGCCCTTCAGGCGGCTGCCAAAGTTCAATCTTGTTCCCGTCCGGGTCAAAGACCCAGCCGAACTTTCCGTACTCGGATTCCTCGACCTTGACATCCACATGGCAGCCTTCGCTGCGCAGCTGCGCCAGCAATGCATGCAGGTCGTCGACCCGATAGTTGATCATGAAGGTGGCCTGGCTCGGCGCAAAGTACTCGGTGTCCTCCTTGAACGGGCTCCAGATCGTGGTCCCTGTGCCCGAGGGGTTCTCTGGCGACGCCCAGCGGAACGCCGCCCCTCCCCACTCCTCGACCCCGATCCCGAGATGCTCCCGATACCAGGCGCCCAACGCTTTGGGGTCCTTGGACTTGAAGAACACGCCACCAATGCCTGTTACCCGCTTCATGTTGGGCTCCTTGGCATGGCACATGCCCATGCCCCGTTGAAAGAATTTTCCATCTGCGCCGCGAGCGTCGCTACGTCATGTTCTCGAAGATACATCAGGCGCTGCTGCGGCGCCTCGTTCAGGCCAGGTCGGCCGCCTCGTACAGGGGCCGAATCTCAATCTCGCTCGGCCCCGGCATCGGATTGGGGCAGCGCCGTACCCAGGCCACTGCCTCGTCCATGTCCTTGACATCCCAGATCCAGAAGCCGGCGACCAGTTCCTTGGTCTCGGCGAACGGGCCGTCGATGACCCTGCGGCCGCGACCCTCGAACGCGACGCGCTTGCCGTGTGCGGAGGGCTTGAGGCCTTGGGCCTCCAGCAAGATGCCGGCGTTGCGCAACTCATCGTTGAATCGCCCCATCGCGTCGAGCATCTCAGCCGCCCAAGCCGTCGGAAGTGGGCCCTTCTCACTGTCTTCAGTCGCCTTCACGAGCACCATCACGCGCATTGCCCATCTCCTTGGTTGGCCCGGTGGCTTCGGGCAGTATCGGGAGTCATGAACCCTCAAGGACGATTGACCACTCCAATGCCATTGGCGCCCCATCAGGGGCCTTCACCGAGCGGGCCGGACTTGCAATCAGTTGGCCACGGTCTCCAGTTCAGTGATTGAAGCGCAGCACCAGGCTGGCGGCGCCGAGCGCCTTTCCGCCCTTGAGCGCATCCAGCACGGCAGCTTTGTCGAGCCCAGGGGGCAGGGCGTCGGCTTCGAGCGAGGTGGCAATCAGTGTGTAGACGTAGTGCTGCGGCGCGTTGCCGCGTGGCGGGCACGGGCCGAGATAGGGCATGCCGGGCGAACTCTTGCCGGCGGTCAATGCGGCCGGCGTCGCGAGGGCCGCGCCCTCAGGCAAGCCGGACACATTGGCCTTGATGCCATAGCCAACCCAGTGGTTGACCCCGAGGCCGGCGCGGCCTGCCTGGTCGTCCATCAGGATCACGAAGCTGCGCGTGGCCGATGGCGCACGTGCCCAGGCCAACGCGGGCGAGATGTTTTCGCCGGGGCAGTTGGCGTTCGCCGGGTTCTTGCCCCCGTATTTGATGTCCAGCAGGGCGTTGTCTTCGCGGCCGGGCGACCACAAGCTGAAGCCTTTGTGTCCCGGATCGCCGCCTGACGGCGAGGTCGCGCATGCCGTGGAAAGCGCGGTGACCGTGGCGAGCAAGAGGCTGCGCAGCGCAAGAACAGGATTCATCGTGGTCTCCATCAGTGCCACCCCGACGCGCTCCAGGTCGGCGCCGCGGCGTTCATGAGCTTCAAGATTTCGGGTGGAAGGTCACCAGCGCCGGTCAACTGTCGAATCTCCAGCACATCGTCGCTACCGAACCCAGAGGGCGCGCGCAGGGCCCAGCCAATGGCTTCGTCGAGCGACTCGACGTCGATGATGTAGAAGCCGCCGACCAGTTCCTTTGATTCGGCGAAGGGGCCATCGACAACATGGCGCTTGCCTTGGGACACCGCCACACGCGCACTCCTTGCGCCAGGATTCAGGCCCTCGGACGCGATCAGGATGCCCGCCTTGTGCATCTCCTCGTTGAACTTCATGTAGGAGATGAACAGGTTCTCATCGAAAGTCGGCTCGGTGCCGGCCTTCGCTTCGCCCGTGCCTGGCTGCGCCGTGATGATGAATCGCATCGGTTTGTCTCCCAGCGAGAAAGGTGTCTCGATACTGCCACGACGATCGGCGCCGTTTCAGATCGACACGTGGCTACCCTGGCCCTTCAGAGGCTACAGGTTGCACCACTGCGTCTCACACGGGATGCCGTCACCGTCACCGTCCATCTTGACGCCTGGGCAGTTGGCCAGGAAGTACTTGGCCTCGGCACATGACTTCATTTGAGAGCAATGAATGCGGCCGTCACACCGGGAGCTTGCCGGTGGTGGGTCAGCTGGCCTGCCGGTCGCTGCGGTAGGTTCCTTGTCGCTTGACTGCCGAAGCTTCTTCTGCCGTTCAGCGTTCAGTTCTTCAACAGTCGGCGCCCGCCGGGCCTCACCTGAGGGGCACGGAGTGGTCTGGTAGCTGACGGAACCGTTGATGTTGCATTTGTGGACCTGGCCTGCCGCCGAGGACATGAACGGAAGCGCCGAAGCGACCACTGCAAGGGCAAGAGCGCGAAGCCTGGAAATCGTTGTACTCGGCGAGGATGAGAAATCAAGCGCTTGAGGCATACCGGGCTCTCTGCGACGAGCAGCGTTCAACGGAACCGGCAGCCAGAGGCTGGCGCCGCATTCCTTCATTCTGGCAATGGCATTCATAGGCGAAGAATCTTATCCATGACTTTGCCCTTGGCAAGCTCGTCAATGAGCTTGTCCAACTGGCGAATCTCTTGCATCAACGGATCCTCGACCTCTTCCACTCGGACACCGCAGACCACTCCCTTGATCAATGAACGGTTCGGATGCATGGCGGGAGCCTGTGCAAAGAAGGTCTTGATGTCGGCGCGCTTCTCGATCTGGCGTTGCAGGCCGGCTGGGTCATAACCGGTCAGCCAACAGATGACACGATCAACCTCTTCCTTGGTACGGCCCTTCCGCTCAGCCTTGTTCACATAGGCTGGGTACACGGCCGCGAACGGCATTGCAAAGATCCGATGTTCAGCCAT
>CAYJEC010000105.1:0-9080 GCA_964369025.1 uncultured Ideonella sp.
GCCATCTTCGCTGCTAACGGCAAGCGCATCCGCAGCCTGCCGTTCGATCCCAGTGCCTTGAAGCGCGCCTGAAGCCCCGCGGGCCGGGGAACTGCGCTGGATTCCGATGCGACTGCCCTGGCTGCTCGACGACACATCGTTCCCGCCCACCGCCCAGGCCCTGGGCCCCGAGTCCGGGGCGCCGGGGCTGCTGGCAGCCGGGGCGGATCTGAGCCCTCCCCGGCTGCTGGCGGCCTACCGCCAAGGCATCTTCCCCTGGTACAGCGCGGGCCAGCCCGTGCTGTGGTGGAGCACCGACCCGCGCATGGTGCTGCGCGCGGGCGAGTTCAAGTTGTCCCGGTCGCTGCGCAAGGTGTTGCTGCGCTTCCTGCGCACACCGGGCTGCGAGATCCGCTTCGACCACGACTTCGGGGCGGTGATCAACGCCTGCGCCGGCTCGCCCCGCGAGGGCCAGTCAGGCACCTGGATCCTGCCAGAGATGGTGCAGGCCTACACAGCGCTTCACCGCCAGGGCCACGCCCACAGCGTTGAGACCTGGATCGGTGGCCATCTCGTCGGCGGGCTCTACGGCATTAACCTGGGCCGCATGTTCTTTGGCGAATCGATGTTTTCGCGCCAGTCTGATGCCTCCAAGATCGCTCTGGCCGCGCTGGTGGCGTTCTGCCGCGGCCAAGGTATCGGCCTGATCGACTGCCAGCAGGAAACCAACCACCTGGCCAGCCTGGGCGCAGGGCCGATTCAACGGGCCGACTTCGAGGCCCACCTGAAGGCCACCGTGGATGAGCCGCGCCCGGCGCACTGGGCCTATGATGCCGACTGTTGGGTGCATTTGGGGCTGAATCCCGCCGTGCCCGCTGCCGATAAACCGACGTGACCCACCCGAAAGAGCTCCCGTTCGCGTCGCTCCAGTTCTACGCGACGGCGCCCTATTCATGCAGTTACCTGCCCGACCGCATGGCGCGCTCGCAGGTGGCCACGCCTGGGCACCTGATCCACGCCGAGGCGTATTCGGCGCTGGTGGCCTGTGGCTTCCGCCGCAGCGGCATGTTCACCTACCGGCCCTTTTGCGACCAGTGCCGCGCCTGCAAGCCGCTGCGGGTGCCGGTCAACGCGTTCAAGAGCACCCGCAGCCAACGACGAGCCTGGTCAGCCCATTCCAACCTCAAGACGCGGGTCATGCGCCTGGGATTCGTGCCCGAGCACTACCAGCTCTACCTGCGCTACCAGGCCGGCCGCCACGCCGGCGGCGGGATGGACCACGACAGCGTGGACCAGTACACCCAGTTCCTGTTGCAGACTCGCGTCAACTCCCGCCTGATCGAGTTCCGCGAGCCGGCCGAGGACGGCCTGGGCGAGTTGCGCATGGTGGCCATCGTCGACATCCTCAGTGATGGCCTGTCGGCCGTCTACACCTTCTACGACCCCGACGCCCGCGCCAGCTACGGCACCTACTGCGTCATGTGGCAGATCGAGCAGACCCGGCAGATGAAACTCCCGCACCTGTACCTGGGCTACTGGATCGCCGAGAGCCCGAAGATGGCCTACAAGGTCCAGTTCCGCCCGCACCAGGTGCTGGTGGATGGCACCTGGCAGGCCGGCGACGGCGCCTGATCGTCGCCCGATCCTGCACCTCGCGCCGCAGGATCCCCCGCCTGTCGCAGCCAGCTGGCGGTTTGGCACGAGCGGCCTAGGATCGCACCCATCGTGAACCAGGAGACCGCCATGCCGACCCGCCGCCCCTTCGCCCTGCTGATGCTGCCGCTGGCCACCGCCGCCCTGGCCGTTGCAACGCTCGCCCTGCCCGCCTTCGCCCAAGCCGCCACGGTCGAGATCTCGACCGGCCTGTTCGGCGCCAAGATCACCGGCTCGGGCAAGGTCATCGACGACAAGCGCAATGCCGCCCCCTTCAACCGCCTGAGGCTGGACAGCGCCATCACCGTGAACGCACGGCCCGCTGCCGCCCCTGGCGTCACGGTTCGAGCCGACGACAACATTGCCCCGCTGATCCTGACCAGCGTCGAAGGCGACACCCTGGTCATCAAGCTGAAGACCAACACCGGCATCCGGACCGACTCGCCGTTGGTGGTCACGGTGGACTTCACTCGCCTGACTCATGCCGACCTGCGTGGCAGCGGCGACCTGAACATCGCCTCGCTCAAGGGCGAGCAGTTCGAGCTGTCGTTGGCCGGCTCGGGTGATGTGCGCCTGGATGGTGCCGAACTCTCCCGCCTGACGGCGCGCCTGGCAGGCTCTGGCGACATCTGGGTCAAAGGCAAGGCCGATGAGGCCACCTACAACCTGGCAGGCTCGGGCGACGTGCACGCGGCGGACCTGGCTGCCAAGCGCGTCAGCGTGGACATCGCCGGCAGCGGCGACGTGAAGGTGAACGCCACCGATTCGCTGTCCGTGCAGATCGCCGGATCGGGCGACGTGGCTTACAGCGGCAACCCGCCCAAGGTGACCAGCAGGGTCGTGGGCTCGGGCGACCTGCGCGCGATCCGTTGAGCCGAACGCCAGCACTGCACGAATTTTCGCGGCGGCGGTGCCGGACCAGCGTTGCCGATCTAGCGCTTTCCGGCCATCATCGGCAGGCTCGATGCTTTGACACCGCCCCGCCCGACCGATGCGACCTGACCCCCAACTGCGCAAGCTCGACATTGAGCTGCCGGCCAGCCCACCGGCCACCGTTCGGCTGATCACCCTTCTGGCCAAGGACGACTTGGCCGTGAGCGAACTGGCGGAGGTCATTGAAGGCGATATGGCCCTCGCCGCGGCGGTGGTGCGCACCGTCAACTCGGCGATGTTCGGCGTGCTGCGGCGTGTCGAGACGGTGGCCGAGGCGGTTGTCTACCTCGGCATGCGGGAGGTGGCCGGCCTGACCTTGGAGCTGGGGCTGCGCTCCCGTTTCCCCCCAACGCCCGCGATGACCCACATCTGGGAGGCGGCACGCCGGCGTGGCCTGCTGATGGGGCGAGCGGCGGCCAGCCTCGGGTTGCATGCCTGGCGCGCCCAGTCGGCCGGCCTGTTTGCCGAGAGCGGCCAGGCTGTCTTGTGCGTGCACGCACCGGAGACCTACCCCACCATGCTGGCACGCCACCCAGGCCAGATGCCTGCATTGCTGGCCGACGAGGCCACGGCGTTCGGGCTCACCCACGATGTGCTGGGCGCCTCGCTGTGCCGGGCCTGGGGCCTGGCTGGCGACGTGGCAGAGTATGTCCGCGAACGTCCGCACGACACTGCGCGCTGGGCCCAGCGCGGCCAGCCGGTGCGGGCGCTGTTGGCGCTTGGCGCCGTGGCCGACGCGCTGATGACGGGCCACGACGTGGATGCGATGGCAGAACAAGTCGCCGCCGGGGCTGGCCTCAAGCCTGCCGTACTGGCGCAAACCCTGCGCCAGCACGCAGAGCGGCTGCAGGGCAGTTCCGACTCGGACTGAGTGGCTGCCCTCAGCGGCGGACTTCAACTCCGGCTCGCGGGCAGTTCACGCGCGCCGGCAGGACCTCGGTTGGCAACAAGTGATCGACTCACCCGCCTCCATCGGCTACAATCACGTCCGGCAGGCGGCGCGGTGCGCGGGCCGGTCGGTGTGGTGTGTCTGGAGGCTTGGTGAAGTACGAAGTCAGTGTCGAACGAAGCGCGGAGCTGCTCCGTCTTGCGCTCCCCATGATGTCCAAGCAGGCAGCTGCCCTGCACCCGATCAGCTATGCCGTCTGGTACGAGTATGTCGGCCAGACCAACCCGGCATTGCGGGCCGCCATCGACCAGGTGCTTGCGACCCACGGGAAGCTGGACGAAGCCGGCACGCAGGCCCTGTTTCGCCAGCATGTGGCCGAAATCGACCCCGACACTGGCCAGCGCGTGGCCGACGGGTTTCAACGTGTCCTGTCGAGCATGGCCGAGTCGGCTGCCCAGGCTGGTGACCAGACCGCGAAATTTGGCACATCACTGTCGCGCCTCAGCACCGAACTGGGCTCGAGCGACAACACGCTGGTGGGCGAGGTGCTGGGGCACACGCGCGACATGCAGGCCTCGATGGCGCGCCTGCAAAAGCGGCTTGACGACAGCCTGAGCGAAATCAACAACCTGAGGTCCGAGGTTCAACGCGCGCGCCACGAGGCGCTCGTTGACAGCCTGACCGGCTTGGCCAACCGCCGAGCTTTCCAGGAGCGGCTTGCGGCCTGCCTGGCCGAGCACGCTGCGGACACGCGCCAGGTCGCCCCCTGCCTTGTCGCTGGCGACATCGATCACTTCAAGCTGATCAACGACCGCTATGGCCACGGGTTTGGCGACCAGGTTCTGCGCGCGGTGGGCCAAATATTGAAATCGGTGGTGGCCGAGCCCGGCATGGCTGCTCGTGTGGGAGGCGAAGAGTTCATCCTGCTCTTGCCCGCCGCCCCGTTGGCCGATGCCGAGCAGGTGGCCGAGCGTGTGCGGGCCACCGTGGCGGCCAGCCGCGTGCGCCGCAAGGGTGGAGAGGTGATCGACGAGCGCCTGACCATCTCGCTCGGTGTGACCCACTACCTGACCGGCGAGGCGATGGGCGATTTTGTCGATCGTGCCGATCGGGCGCTCTACGAATCCAAGAACGCGGGCCGGGACCGTGTGACCGTCATCGGCCATCACGCCGCGCCCTGACGGGCGCCCCGGAAGAAGCGGGGCCTTCAGTCGAGTTGCAGGAAGACTCTGCCGCCCTCGATCTTCGATTCGACAACTTCGGTCTCGCTCACCAGCGTGGCGACCTTTCCGTCCGTCCACCCAGCCACCATGGCGCGGGCAACACGTTCGAGCTCCTCTGACGGATAGCCCCTCGCCCGCTTGCCGAGAGCGACCGACTGGGGTACCAAGCCTTGCTTGAGGCGGACGTAGAAGTGGCCGTGAGACAGGCCCAGCGCCTTTCGGGCGGCAGTCGTTCGAACAATCTCCAGGTGCATGTTGTGATCTCCAATGGCCGAGAAGTGGCGTCGCTGGAGTCAAGGTATCCGGGCAAAACCAGGTTTCAACCCAAACATGCAAAAGAGCGGATTGGCGATGGTTCCGCAGGCTGAAGAACCCCTGAAGGGCTTTGCTGCCGGTAGCCTGTTTGATGCGTTGAATGCGGCCATTGCTGCCTCGGACCCGCCCCGGGAAGGGCGAGGCAGCGCCGGAGTTCGGTCTCTGGCGAGAGTCTGGATGAGAGGAATCATCACCAGGCCTAAGCGGATCGTGTAGGCGTGGTGCGCTGCGATCACTCGAGCCGCCTAGGCGGGCGACTTCCATCGCATATTGCTCGTGTCGTCAGGGGGAAGGTCGCCGGCCCGCCAAGGGCCTATGAGGAGGCTGATAGGTACTAGCCGGTCGCATTGGAGACGATCGAACCTTTGGCCATCTTCTTGCAGCCTGAACTTGTCGAACGGATCTTCGACTTGGTCGGCGGCAGGCGACCCTCTGCCGTCGTTCGCTTCATCGCGCTGAGCGCCGTCAACTCACAGGACGCAGCCCGTGGATTTCTCGCCGACGTGCCGCCTGCAATGTGCCGGCGTTGGCGCCCGCCGGCCGCTGGCCGACGGGCGGGGCGCCGCCTAAACTAACGCTCTCGTCCAAAGGAGGCTTGCCGTGGCGCGATACAGAAAATTGACCTGGCCTCCCACACTGGCGCAGATTCTGAATGCGTTGGCCAAGTCTCTGGCGCTGGCGCTAGGGTGGTCCTCGGTCCTTCTCGCCCAACCTCTGGAACCCGGCGATTTCAAGGCCGAACCGGGCCGCGCCATTCTGGAGTCGGCGCCGAGTGGCGAAAGCGTCGTGCTTGACGGCCGTGTTCTGCCGCGCGACAGCGAGCTTTTCTCGGGGACTGGTCAGTTTAAGTTCGCCATCTACCGCCGCGACGCCACTGGCGCCGCACTGCAAATCTGGACCAGTGCCCTAGGCGCCGTGGGCGGCGTGTTGAGTGAGCCGGCGTCGGCGATCGGCGTGCCCGTCCGTGCCGGGCGTTACTCAGTGACTCTCGGCGACGGTAGCCTGACTCCTCGCCTGCCACGGCTGTTGACACTGGCCCCGCAACCCACGCCCTATGTCCGCGTCTGGCTGCGCGATCCGGACGGCGTCTTCCGTGTTGTCGGCCCCGACCTGCCGCTCGACGCCGTGCCGCTGGCGCGAGAGGCTGCGCTAGCTGGCGACGCCGACCGCCTCGGCGGACGCACCCCCGACTACTACCTGAGCCGGTCGAGTCACCATGGTGCGGTGCCGATGGTCGAATTCATCCACTACGTTCACCCTCAAAAATACAATGCGCCAGTCGGTGGCTGCAATGAGCTGAAGGTCGAGTTGACCGTAGATGCGCCGGACGACGGGGTGCTGGTGATCTTCGGCCACGCCAACATTGTCGGCGTCGTCAGGGCTGGGGGCGGCTGCGGCAGCCGAGTAACACAGATCGAGATATGCCCGCCGCCGATTCCCCAGCCGGTCGCGCCGCCAGGTGACTTGCAGTCACCGCCAAGAGGCGTGCAGTTGCCAGCAGATGGACTGCAGTCGCCGCCAAGCACACCCTCGGGTGGCATTGGACCGGCCCCGCCGCCGCCCAGGCCAAAAGAGCCGCCGGGTGCGCCGTCGGGTGGCGGTCTGCCTTCGTTGGCCCCGCCGGATCTTGATGCTCGCGGTGCCAAACTTCCCCCGGACTCACGGTTGCCTAACGCGGCGGGCGGTCTCGGGGAACTCCGCCCCCTTCCGTGCATCGAGGGCGAACTCTTAGACCCCGGTATCGGCAGCCGGTCCTCATCCAGTGCTGGCCGAGGTACGCTTCATTTGTTCCGGCGAGACATCGCCCAATTCGAGCTGCAGACCCTCTCGCGGACCGGCATCGAGTTGGACCCCGATTTACTCATTGGTCGCCGCATGGACGTCTCGGCGACCATCGCCATCCAGCGCGGTCGGATCAAGCTCGAAATGGTCGGTGACAACTCGAGTACCGGCGGCTTCGGCGAGCACAACCTCACGGCGATATTCATTCCGCAACGACGCTGAGGAAACAGCGCCTGATGGCACCAAGTAGTTGGGTTGTCGGAGCCGCGATTCATGGCGCAAATTTCTGCTCCGCTGCGACCGCGGGCGTTCGACTTTACCGGGAAGCTTCGTGAGGCGGTCTAAGCGAGCGGTTGCTGTGTGGGCGGGCTTGCGAGTCCCAGCTTTTCATACTTTTTTCATACCGCAAACGAAAACGGCGCCCGAAAGCGCCGTAAGTCGTTGATCTTGCTGGTGGGCGGTGCAGGGTTCGAACCTGCGACCCCTGCCGTGTGAAGGCAGTGCTCTACCGCTGAGCTAACCGCCCGAAATCTGGGTGAAACCAAGGTTTCGGTGAGCCTTGGATTATGCCACAAGTCTTCTCCACTGCGTCTTCCCGCCGCTGGCCTTGTCCAGGTCTGCCAGGACCTTCTCGTGTGCGGCCAGTTCTTCGACAGTCGGCAAGAGGGTGGGCAAGATGAACGCAGCGAGGTCGATCTGCGCCACCTGGATCGTCCGCCCCTGGGATTCGCGGGTATCGATCACCAACGAATCCTGGCCCCGCGTGAGGCGGATGTAGACCTCCGCGAGCAGCCCTTCGTCCAGCAGTGCTCCGTGAAAGGTGCGGTTGGAGTTGTCCACTTCCAGGCGCCGGCACAGTGCGTCGAGCGAATTGCTCTTGCCCGGGAACATCTCGCGTGCCATCGCCAGCGTGTCGGTGATGCTGCCCACATGCTCGCCAAAGGCTGGCCGCGCCAGGCGACGAAGCTCGGCGTTCAGAAAGCCGACATCGAACGCCGCGTTGTGGATGACGATGTCGGCGCCTGCCAGGAACTCCATCAACTCATCGGCAATGGTCGCGAACACCGGCTTGTCGGCCAGGAAATCGTCGGTCAGGCCGTGGATGCGAACCGCATCCTCGTGGCTCTTGCGCTCCGGGTTGATGTAGAAGTGCTTGCTCAGCCCGGTCAGGCGGCGATTGACCATCTCGATGCAGCCCACCTCGATGATGCGGTCGCCGGCATCGGGGGACAGACCGGTGGTTTCGGTGTCGAGAAAGATCTGCCTCATGCCTGGCGCCCCTTGAGCCAAAGGCCAACGCCAGCCACCACCATGGGCACACACAGCCACTGGCCCATGCTCATGTTCAGCGCCAGCAGGCCCAGGAAGCCGTCAGGCTCGCGGAAATATTCGGCCACGAAGCGCAGCACGCCATAGCCCACCAGGAAGGCACCAGACACCTGCCCCAGCCCACGCTGCTTGCGCCCATACCACCAAAGCAGAATGAACAGCAGCAAGCCCTCTAGCAGGAACTGGTAGATCTGGGATGGGTGGCGCGCTATCGGTAAGCCGGATTGCGGGAACACCATGGCCCACGGCAGGCCCGGATCGGCCGCGCGGCCCCAGAGTTCACCGTTGATGAAATTGCCCACTCGCCCACTGGCCAGGCCGGTGGGCACGCAGGGTGCGATCAGGTCGGTCACCTGCCAGAAGGAGCGCTGCCGTAGCCGGGCGAACAAGGCCATGGCCACGACCACGCCCAGCAACCCCCCATGGAAGGACATGCCCCCCTTCCAGACCGCCAGGATCTCGAACAGGTTCTCGGCGTAGTAGGCGGGTTTGTAGAACAACACATAGCCCAGGCGTCCGCCCAGGACCACACCAACCACGCCGAAGAACAGCAGATCCTCCACATCACGGCGGCTCCAGCCGGCCTCGGCGAACCAGGGCTTGCGCACGCGAAGGCCGGCCAGGAAAAGGAACAGGCCGAAAGCGACCAGGTAGGTCAGGCCATACCAGTGGATCTGCAGCGGCAGCCCGATGCGGCTGAGATCCAGCGCGATCGGGTTGAATTGGGGGTGCATGAGCATGGGCGGGGATGATAAGCGGTGGCCCGGGTGGCGGAGGGCGGCGCGGTCGCCCGGTCTATAGTGGCAGGGTCCGATCTGAACCGATGCCGCCATGTCCGAACTGAACCGCCGCTCCAAGAACATCACCGAAGGCGTTGCCCGTGCGCCCAACCGCTCCATGTACTACGGCATGGGGTACCAGGAGACCGACTTCGGCAAACCGATGGTCGGTGTGGCCAACGGCCACTCCACGATCAC
>CAYJEC010000106.1:0-9050 GCA_964369025.1 uncultured Ideonella sp.
TCACCCGCGAGGAACTGTGGTGCACGCTGCGCGACCTGCAGGCGGCCCAGGGCTTCAACGTGATCCTGGTCACGCACGATCTGCGAGAGAGCGTGTTCCTGGCCGACACGGTGTACGTGATGAGCAGGAGCCCGGGCCGCTTCGTTCACCGTCGCCGCGTCGACCTGCCCCGCCCACGCGACCTGGAGCTGACCTACACGCCGGTCTTCACCGACATCGTTCACGAGTTGCGCGGCCACATCGGCGCACACCGCCAGGCTGTGGGGGCAACGGCATGAACCACAAGATGCTTCAACGCTGGGCGCCCTGGGCCGCCGGTGCCGCACTCGCGGCCGTGTGGCAGGCGGCCTGCACGCTGTTCGACATCCCCGAGTACATCTTCCCCAGCCCCTGGCTGATCGTGCAGTCGTTGGTGGAGTTTGCCGGGCCTGTCGGCCAGGCCGCTTGGAAGACCTTCTGGGTCACGATGATCGGCTTCGGCATTGCCATCGTGGTGGGGGTGTTGCTGGGTTTCCTGGTGGGATCCTCCCGCACGGCCTATGCCGCGCTGTTCCCGCTGATGGTGGGTTTCAACGCGGTGCCCAAGGCAGCCATCGTGCCGATCCTGATCGTCTGGTTCGGCATCGGCATCGGGCCGGGCATCCTCACCGCGTTCCTGATCTCGTTCTTCCCGATCACGGTCAACATCGCCACCGGCCTGGCCACGCTGGAGCCCGAGTTGGAGGATGTGCTGCGGGTGCTCGGTGCCAGGCGCTGGGACGTCCTCACCAAGGTCGGCCTGCCGCGATCCATGCCCTTCTTCTACGGCTCGCTGAAGATCGCCATCACGCTGGCTTTCGTCGGCACCGTGCTGGCCGAGATGACCGCCGGGGATTCAGGCATCGGCTACCTGATCCAGACCGCCGGCTCGCAGCAGCGCCTGCCGTTGGCCTTTGCCGCGCTGGTGGTGATCGGGGCGATGGCGATGGTGATGTACGAATTCTTCTCGCTCGTGGAGAAACGCACCACTGCCTGGGCGCATCGGGGCTCGCAGGCGGGCTGAGCCAGCCAGCGCGCTGCGACGCGGTCACAATCCAGCCCACCGCCGCTCCACGTTCGACCATGAGCCTGCCCAGCGCACCCCCGCCCCCTGCGACACTGTTTGCGCGTTACCTGGCGCAATGCGAGGCCGACACCCGGCCGCTGCTGTCTGCGGTCTGCCTGGAGGCGAGCCGCTCTGCAGGCACCGTCGGCGGCTGGCTCTCGCCGGCAGAACAGATGGCTCGCCAGGTCCTGCCTGGGCTTCCAGCCGTGTGGGCCCAGTACATGACTGAACGGCTGGCATGGGCAGCCCAGCCCGACGGCCCGGCCAGTTCGCTCGGCGGCCCGATCAGCCTCAGCCTGATGTCCGACGACGATGTCGACGAGGACATCGAATCCACCCGCATCGTGCAAGGCATCGAGTCCGCCGCCGAGTGGACGCTTCGTGACCTGCGCGCCCGGCTCGCTCAGTGGCCGTCTGGCGGTGGGCGCGCCCCCGCGGACCGCCTGCCGTTGGCACCGGAAGCCGTGGTCGCCGCCCTCGGCGCCGCGCTGCGCGACGGGCCCTGGGACGGCAGCCTGCGGCTTGCCGTGCTGCGCGCCGTGTCGCCGCCGCTCGGCAGGGCGCTGGCCGACCTCTATGCGCGCCACGCCGCGCTGCTGGCCGATTGGGGGCTGGCTCCTGCGCGCTACACCATCCGCCGGGATCCCGAGCCTGCCGCTCAGCGCCCGGCTGGCGGCGCCGTACCGGTGGCCAGCAGCCAGATCCCCGAGCTTCTGGTGCAAGTGGGAGAGCAAGCCGGGCTGACCCGGGGCATGCAGGCACTGCTGACACGCTTGGCCGGGCCGGTCGAGCGCAGCATCGCAGCCGACGCAGGCCTGCTGGCATCGATGGAGAACCCCCTGTGGCGCCTGGTCGACCGGCTGGCCGCTCTTGGGCAAGTGGATGACGCCGGCGACAGCGTGCCGCTGCATGAACGCCTGGAACCCATCATCGCCCGCCTGGAGCAGGCGGCGCAGCCGATGGCCGTGGGGCACTACGAGCAGGCCCTGGTCGAGGCCGAGGCCCTGAGCGCGGCCGACACCGCCAGCACCACCGCCGCCGTGCTGGCCGGGCAACCGGCTGCGGGGTTGGACAAGGCGCTGCTGGAGTCGATGGAGCGCAGGCAAGCACTCGAGCCGATGATGCGTGCCCAGATGGTGGCGCGCCTGCGCGATGACCCGCTTCTGCCCGAGGTCAAGCAATTCCTTCTCGGCCCGTGGATGTCCGTGCTGCTGCAGGCCGTCTGCGAAGGCGGTGAGGACGCTCCCCAGGCCCGGCGGGTGCTGGGCGCGGTCGAGTCACTCGTCGCTGCAGGCCGGCTGGACCGCTCCCAACCGCTGACGCCTGCTGAGATCGACTGCCTGCGCATGGAGGCAGAGGACGGCCTGTCGCTGGCTGGCCTGCCGGCATTGCGCATCCAGCAGCACGCGGCCGACCTCACGGCGGCACTGAAGACCTGGCCTCGCGAAGCCGTGGACAGCGGCCTGCACGACATCGAGCCAGAACCCGTGGAGGACAGCGAGGCCTCGGACTGGCCCAGCCACGCCGACCTGGCCACCGTGCCGATCGCCCTGGACGCTCAGAACCCGGACGACCCGGCACGCCGCGACTGCGAAGCCTGGCTCGACGGCCTCGCGGTGGGCGACATCTGCCGCATCCACCGCCAGGGCCAATGGACCACACTGCGGTTGAACTGGCGCAGCGACAACGGCGCCTTCTATGCCTTCGCCAATCAGGGCGGCCTGGCCTTCTGCGCCAGCCGCCGAGTGCTCACGCGCTTGCGGCTGGAGGGCCTGGCGACCACCATGACACGGGGCCAGTGGGTGCGCCGCGCCGTCGACACCCTGCCGATGCCGCTGGGCTGAATGAGCGGTTCAGGCTGGAAGGGTGAACTGCGGATCGCCTACCGCCGCGAGGGCGATACGACGCTCGCGCTGGACCGCCACCACGGCCCCTTGCGTGTGCTGCAGCGCCTGTACCCCGAAGGCCCCCGCATCTGCCACCATGTGCTGGTGCACCCGCCCGGCGGCATCGTCGGCGGAGATGAACTCACGGTGCACCTGGATCTCGCGGCCGGCAGCCATGCGCTGCTGACGACGCCCGGCGCGACCCGTTTTTACCGGAGCGGCGGCCCCACGGCCCTGCAGACTGTTCATGCGCGGCTGGACGAGGGCGCGCGCCTCGAGTGGCTGCCCCTGGAGGCCCTGGCCTACAGCGGCTGCATCGCCGAGAACCACGTTCGCTTCGAACTGGCTCCCGGCGCCATGATGATCGGCTGGGATCTGATGGCGCTTGGCCTGCCAGCCGCTGGCGAGCCCTTCCTGCGCGGCAGCCTGCTGCAGCACCTCGAATGGCCTGGCGTCTGGCTGGAGCGGGGCCGCCTGGACGCGGCTGACACAGCCCTGCTGGATTCGCCGCTCGGCCTGGCCGGACACCGTGTGCTCGGCACTCTCTGGTTTGCCAGCGGCTCCCCCCTCGGCACCGCGGAACAGGAGGCCTTGCTGGACGCGGCGCGCGCGGCCTTCGCCTCGCACCCGGATCTGCCCGTGGGCGCCACCGCGCCCGATGGCAGGCTCGTGGTCTGCCGCCTGCTCGCCCACCGGGTGGAACCGGCCTTCGCGTTGTGGCGCCAGGTGCGCGCATGCTGGCGGTCCCTGCAATGGGGCCTGGCAGAGGAAGCGCCCCGCATCTGGCGCACCTGACATGGATGCTGATCTGGCACCATACTGGAATCAGACCCTTTCGGAGCCTTCCGGGCACTCGACGGTGACAGCGAAGTGGATCATCGGCGTGGACGGCGGGGGCACCGGCACCCGGGCCAGGCTGTGCGACCTTGCCGGCCGGGTGCTGGGCTTTGGCGAGGCCGGGCCCAGCAGCCTGTCTCACGGCGTGGCCGGTGCCTGGGTGCAGGTGCAGGCCGCCATTCGCGCCGCCGCCCAAGCGGCCGGAATGGGCGACATCGATCCAGCCCGCTGCGCCCTCGGTGCCGGCCTGGCAGGTGCCAACGATGCGACGCAGGCGGCCGATTTCATCGCCTATCAACCTGGGTTCGCCCCGCTGGCGCTGGATACCGACGGCTTCGCCGCCTTGCTGGGCGCCCATGCCGGCCAGCCTGGCCTGATCGTGGTGAGCGGCACCGGCAGTGTGGCTGAGGTGCTGCGTGCCGACGGCTCGCGCCAGATGGCCGGCGGCTGGGGCTTCCCCATCGGTGACGAGGGCAGCGGCGCCTGGCTCGGCCAGCAGGCCGTGCGCCTGGCCCACCAGGTGCTTGACGGCCGAGCCCACGGCGGCCCGCTCGCCGAAGCCGTCCTGGCCGCCATTGGCCACACCCATCAAGACATGCTGGCCTGGTGCCAGCGCGCCGGCCAGACGGCCTACGCCAGCCTGGCGCCGCTGGTCTTCCATCACGAACAGAACGACACACGGGCCGCCGACCTGATCGCCGAGGCGGCGCAGGCGCTCGCTGAGCTGGCCCGGGCGCTGGACCCCGCCACGGAACTGCCCGTGGCCTGCAGCGGAAGCATCGCGCGTCGCCTGATGCCGAGCCTGCCCGCCGCCCTCCGGGCGCGCTGCATCGAGCCGGCCGGCGATGCCACCGACGGCGCGCTGCATCTGGCCCGCGTGGCGCTCGGGAAGGGTGGCCGTCCCCGTGGTGTTGCCGCAGCGGATACCACGGCTTCGTGGCTGAAATGAGGCGCCAGACATGATGGAACGGATCGAGGGCGCGGTGCTCACACCCGCCGGCTGGCGCCTCGGCGAACTGCGACAAGAAGGCGGGCGCATCGTGTCGGTCAGCGGTCGTGCGGTGGACGAGTCCGAGGCCCGCGCCAGCGGTGCGCCGCTGGTGCTGCCCGGCTTCATCGACCTGCACGTGCATGGCGGCGGCGGCCGCGACACCATGGACGGCGGCGATGCCGTCGCGCACATCGCCCTGGCCCACGCACGCCACGGCACCACCGCCATGCTGGCCACCACGATGACCGCGCCGGCCGGCGACATCCTGCAGGCCTTCGAGGGCATCGGGCCGATCTGTCGCGCGCGGCCCGGCCATGGTGCCCGGGTCATGGGTGTGCACCTCGAGGGCCCCTACATCAACCCCGGAAAGCTCGGCGCGCAACCCAGCTACGCCCGGGCAGCCTCGCTCGACGAGGTGCGTGCGCTGCACGCGCTGGCGCCGATACGCCTGATCACCTTGGCCCCCGAGTTGCCAGGCCACCTCGAGCTGATCTCGCAACTGGTACGCGAAGGTTGGCGGGTGCAACTGGGCCACAGCGCCGGTTGTTATGAAGACGGTGTCGCTGCGCTGGGTGCCGGTGCCACCGGCTTCACGCACCTGTTCAACGCGATGACGGGCCTGCACCACCGCGACCCCGGCATGGCCGGCGCGGCCCTGGCCCATGCCGAGTATTCCGAGATCATCCCGGACCTGCTGCATGTCCACCCGGGCGCGCTGAAGGTGGCGCTGCGTGCCATCCCCAAGCTCTACGGCGTCACCGACTCCACCGCCGCCACCGGGATGCCCGATGGCGAGTACCGGCTCGGCCGGCACCGCGTCTTCAAGTGCCTGGGCGGCGTACGCCTGGACGACGGCACGCTGGCTGGCAGCGCCCTGACGATGGACCAGGCGCTGCGCAACTTTGTCGGGCTGGGCCTCAGCGTGGCCGAGGCCTCAGCGCGCACGGCCACGCATGCCGCCGACTTCCTGGGCCTCGCCGACCACGGCCGCCTGGTCCCCGGCGCGCACGCCGACATGGTGCTGCTGGATGCCAACCTGAATCTGACCGGCGTGGTCATCGATGGCGCAGCCATCGCGCTCACGGACGTTTGACGAAAACGGCGCGGGGCCTGCCAGCCAGGCACCCATCAGAACCCGGAGTCGGGCAGCCTGGCCAGCGCCACACGTGCTGCAGCCAGATCCCAGGCTGCACAACCGACCGTCTTGAAAAGCACCGGCGCTGCGGGCGGGCGCCCACTCTCGATCACGGCCGCAAGGGATTGCACGGTGTCCCAGCCTTTGCCTGCCAGGATCAGGTCGCCGGCCTCGTGCCGCGCTCCCTCGGGGTCGTCGACCACGCAGTGGCTGGCCTGCACCGTGGCCGCCCCGATCTCGGCTGCCGCTGGGCTGAACGACCCCACGGCGACCAGCAGCCGGCTGGGGTCGGCTGGCAAGTCGTAGACAGGCTGCCGGCTTGTCGTGCAGGTGACGACGACCTGGGCGCGCGACTCGGCTGGATTGGCGAGCGCCACGATGGGGCCGCCAGCGCTGTGCTCGGCCGCGAAACGCCGCGCGGCGTCCAGTGTGCGGCCCACCACCTCCAACCTCACGCCTGGGTATGTGGCCCTGAAGGCGGCCGCATGCTGGGCGGCCTGGAGACCGGTACCGACGAGAAGCACCGTATGCGGCGGCTCGGGATGCAGCGACGCTGTACCCAGCACGGACATCGCCGCGGTGCGCCGACCGGTGACGGTGGCGCCGTCCATCGACAGGCGAAAGGCCCCGGTCGCCGCATCGAGCACCTGGACCCGGCCCTGGATGGTGGGCAGCCCTTGTGCCCGGTTGCCCGGCACCACCGACACCAGCTTGTGGATGCACAGATCCGGCCCGGTGGCCAGCATCGACAGCAGCAGGCCACCGTTCGCCATGGGCACCACCTGGCGAGCGGGGCTGGCGATCTGTTGCCGCGCCAGGCCGAGCACGGCCTCGCGCAACGCAGCCACCAACGGCGCGCAGGGCAGCAAGGCGGCGGTTTGTTCGGGGTCGAGGGTCAAGGTCAGATGCTCCACTCGCCTGAGCCGCCACGGTGCTGGTCGATCGCCTCGAACATCGCACTGACCAGTGCCCGCTCGGCCTCGCTCAACTCAGGCCGCCACACCTCGAATAGCAGAATGACCCGGGTCTGCTCGCTGGTGTTCCACGCTTCGTGCTCGATGGTGTCGTCGAACGCCCAGGCCTGGCCCTCGACCCACTCCCGAGTCTCGTTGCCAACGCGGAAACCGCAGCCTGGCGGCACGATCAGCGGCAGGTGGCAGATCAGGCGGGTGTTGACGAAGCCGTGGTGAGGCGGAATGCGCGCACCAGGCCGCAACAGCGAGAACAGCACCGAAGGCGAGCGCCCCGGCACCCTGGCCAGCGGGACATCGGCCAGCGCGCGCATCGTCCGCGGGCAGCGCGCCGCGTGCTCGGCCACGGGCGCACCGTTCTGCCACAGGTAGTAGGCGCTCCAATCCGGGTTGTTGAGCATGCCGCCTTGCGCGCCGGCCGGCCTGTTCGGCGAGCCTTGCACATACGGCTCGAAGGCTGATGGCTCATTGAGCACCGCCAGCAACTCGTCGCGGATGTCTGCGGTGGCGGCCTCTACGCCGCTCATCCAGCTGAAGGTGTCGCGCGGGTAGAACTGGATCTGAGGCAGCTCGGGAAAGTAGTACAGCCGAGGCTGCTGCATGTAGACCTGCTTCTTGCCGAAGAGCAGGTCCATGGACTGGGAGAAGCGCGCCGAGGCGGCCCCCTGGGCCGCCGCCACCTCGCCAAGCCGCGCCTGCAGATGGCCCTCGAACTCCTTCGCGTAGCGCTCGCACTGCGCCTGTGCCCGGGTGACCGCCTGTCGAAGGTCCGCCGGCAACTGCGATGCGGCGGCACCGGCCTTGACCACTGCCTGGTAGTAGGCCGCGGCGGCCGGCCCCTGGCCGGTGCTGGCCAGGTGATCGGCCTTCATCATCAGCGCCCGCAGGTTGCGCGGCTCGCGCGCCAGCGCGGCATCCACGGCCGCCAATGCCGCTGCGGTGTCACCCGATGCTCCGCAGGCATGGGCCAGACTCAGCAGCACCGCCACATCGGCACGCCCGGCCGCCACGACGCGCTCGAAGGCGCGTCGCGCAGCCATGGCGTCCCCGCTTCGCAAGGCGAGAACGCCAGCCTGGATCAGCGCCTTGGCGTCGGCATCAGGAAGGGCCATGGTCAATGTGGTGATCGGTGAATGCACGACATTGGATCATGGCGGCGCCCGCGCCGCGTGGGCACTCAGGTGGGCGTGGGCACACCCGCCATGCGGTCGCGCTGCAGGAACCACTGGCGCGCGTACGCCACGAGCTGATTCTCGGTCGGGTGATCCACCACCTCGTAGCCGACGATGCAACGTGCTGCCTGCGGCCGATGCTTGGTGACGTAGTGCTCGAAATCGGCCACGCTGGTCTTCGGGCCGACCACCAGCACCTCGGGGAGGCCGGCCAGCCCATCGCACACATGGCCGAAGAACTCGTGCTCGGTGCGCACCGCGCTGCCGTGCTGGCCGGTCGGATGCGAGTGGGCCTTCACGTGGCTGGGTTGCACCTGTTCTGCGTCGAACTTCAGGATCTGGGCGTTGTGGTGATCGGTCCAGACGATGGCGCGGGAGAGTGTCATGCGGTTTCCTTGGGGATCGAAGAAGGGGGTGGGTGTCAGGCAGCGCCGGCGGCGAGCTGGTCGTCGCCCACACTGGGTACCAGCGATGGTCGACCGACGATCAGTGGGTCAACCGGGCGCACGTCAGCGAGGTCGCGGCGCGTGTAGGGCATCCGGTGCAACACGAAGCGCATCGCGTTCAGGCGAGCGCGTTTCTTGCAGTCGGATTTGATCACCGTCCACGGCGAATCGGAGGTGTCGCAGTGGACGAACATGGCCTCTTTGGCTCGGGTGTAGTCGTCCCACTTGTCCAGCGAGGCCATGTCGATGGGGCTCAACTTCCATTGCTTGAGCGGGTGCGCCTGTCGCTCTTTGAAGCGGCGGCGTTGCTCGTCGCGGCTGACCGAGAACCAGAACTTGAAAAGGTGCACGCCGGATCGCACGAGCTGGCGTTCGAACTCGGGTGTCTGGCGCAGGAACTCGTCGTATTCCGCGTCGGAGCAGAATCCCATCACCCGCTCCACGCCCGAGCGGTTGTACCAACTGCGGTCGAACAGCACGATCTCGCCGCGGGTGGGCAGGTGCTGGATGTAGCGCTGGAAGTACCAC
>CAYJEC010000107.1:0-8844 GCA_964369025.1 uncultured Ideonella sp.
TACCGCAACGGTTTCGTGCAAATGGTGCAGATCGGCCAGGCGCGCGGCGCCGACGAGGCCTATGCACTGGTGGTCAATCACGCGGAGTTCGACGGCACGTTCATGTCCATCGTGCTGGACGCCCGTGGATTGCTGGCTGACATGCCGGTGGGCGCGGCGAGGGTGTCGCTGGCGGTCGAGATCCGGGGCACGCCGGCCCCCGGCCTGCATGCCAAGTGCTCCTGGAAGGTCGGTGAACATTGGAGCGAGCGCCCGATGAAACTGCAGGCCGGCCAACTGGCGGTGGACAGCTTTGCCATCGACATGCTGGATGTCTCCCAGGTTTCTGCCTTCGACTTCCACCTGTTCTTCAACCCGGTGGGGCGAGGCAGCTTTGAGATCCGCCGCCTGACCGCCGGCCTGGTGGTCACGCCGCCCAACGAAGCGCCACTGGCCTCCAGCGTGTTCGAGACAGCACCTTGATTCCTGACCGTGCGGCCCGGCCGGGCCTCGCGAAGCCGACCGCGAGCCCCTGGCGGGCCCGCACCATCCTCAGGCCATGACATGAAATCCACCGACGCCATCGACCCCGCCGCCATCGGCGCCGTGCCGCTCGCCCAGGCCCGCATCGATTGGGGCCATGGCCGAGTGATCGGTTTTTCAGTGCCCGCTGACGACGCCCTGGCGTTCGACGTGGTCCAGCTCTGGCTGGATGGCCGTTGCGTGGCTTCTTCGGTTGCCAACCTGTCGGTGTTCGATTTCGCCCGGGACCTCGCCGGCCTGCACCTGCCCTCGCGCGAGCACTCGGCCTTCGAGCTTCGCATCCCACAGGCCGCGCTGCTGCCCGGCCAGATCGGCAACGCACCGGTCTCGCTGGAGGTGCGCACGACCCGCGGCGCTTCGGTGCTGTCAACCTCCGTGCAGGGGCTGCACGAGTTGCTTCGGCTGACCGACGGCGCACCGGTCGACCTGCTCTATGAGGTCCGCTTCAATGGGCTGGCGGGTGGCGCGCTGCAGGGCTGCATCATCAACCTGCACCGCGTTTCCCAGCGCCCGGCGCTGCTTTCCCAGGTCAACGACCACGGCCCGGAGCCGTTGGCCTTCTACGAATCCGCTGCGGACGGCAGCGTGCATCACTTCGCCATCCCGGTGCGCACGGATCGCCTGGTCGCCGGCAGCAACGCTGTCAGTGTGGTGGGCCCGGATGGGCAGTCCCTGGGCAGCTACCCGATCCAGGTCGGCGTGGCGGCATTGGGCGAGAGCGAACGCAAGCTGGTGGCCTTGGAAGCCGAGGTGGCCTTCCTCAAGCGGCTGGTGCTGACCCAGAACCCGGAGGCTTTGCCAGCCCGCCTGGCGCTGCTGAAGAGCGAGATCGTCAACATCTGCTCCGAGATGCTGACGTTGCAACGCACAAACTTCGAGCGTGAATGGATGGCCCAGGGACAAGGGGCAACGCGAGCCCAGCCTGCCCCGGCGGGCAAGACCTGAGCCGCACGGAATCCGGACACCCGTGCTGCCATTCGCCGACGCCCCGCTTCCCTCGCACGCCTCGCCGGGCGTGGGAGGCGTGCGTCGGCGGCTCTACCTTTTCTCCCCCTTGCCGCCCTTGCGCAACGGCCTGGCTGACTACGTTGTCGAGTACCTGCCGCACCTGGCTGCAGACTTTGACTTGTGCCTGGTAGCGGAGAGCGGCCGGGCCTCAGCCACTGCAGAGTTGTTCCCGAAAAGGCGCTTCGAGGTGGTCGACGAGGCGGTCTTCCTGGCGCGCCAACCTGACCCCCAGGCCCAGATCCTCTACAACGTCGGCAACAACGGCGACTGCGCCTACATGCTCGACCACCTGCACCGCTTTCCGGGCGTGGTGGTGGTGCACGACGTTTCGCTGTTCTACCTGCATCAGGTGGCGTTGCAGATGGAGCGTGCCAACGGCATGTTCGCCCATCGGGTGGCGGATACGGGCTACCAGGTGCCTGCGGATTTCGTTCACCGTGACGGCTCGCTGGGCCGCACGCCGGGCCTGCTGTACCAGGAGTGCCTCATGGTGCGGCGCATCGCCCAGAGCGCACGAGGCCTGATGCTTCACAGCCGCTACGCCGAGGCGCGCTTCCGCGGCGGCGCATTCGACGTTCCGCTGGGTGCCGAGCATGGCCGGCCGATGGCCCGCATCCCGCACTTTGTGCTGCCTCCCGCGCCACCGGCCGCGGACGCTGACGCCGTGCTGCGCCGATTTGGCATCGACGAGTCTGACCTGCTGCTACTGGTGCCGGGCTTCCTCACCGGAAACAAGATGCTCTACGAGGTCCTGGTGGCCTACTCCCGTGCCCGTATCGGCCAGCCCCGTCTGAAGCTGGTGTTTGCGGGTGAAGAACGGGCCAGCGAATACGCAGTCAGTGAACGTATCCGCCAGCTTTGGCCCGAGGGCGACGGCCCTCGCGTGACCGGTTACCTCGACGCGCGCGAACTGGACATACTTCTGGCCCGCGCCGATCTTTCTTTCGTGCTGCGCTACCCCACCTACGGCGAGACGTCGGGCATCCTGCCGCGTGCCGTGATGGGTGGCGGACGGGTGGTCACGGTGGACATCGGCTCCTACCCCGAATTCGAGTCGCCGCAGATCGACCATGTGTCCATCGGCAGTGGCCTGGTCGACCAGTTGGTGGCCAGCATACGCAGCACCTGCAACAACCTGCCCGACGCGGACACCCGTGCGCTGCGCCGGGCCAGCGAGGCGCAGCGCGCAGACCAACTCAGCCCGCGCGCCCTCTATCCCGGCATCCGGGCTTTGCTCGATGCGGCCTGGGAGGCCAGTCCATGACCGCCACGGTCGTCGACGTCTGGGTGGACCTGTTCGCCGCCAGCCTGGTGCGCGGCGGCATGCTGCGAGCCGGGCTGCCCGTGGTGCTGACAGACACCCTGCGCCTCCTGCCGCTGCTGGACTCACAAGGCCCGATGGCCTGGATCCATACCTCGCCGGTGGGCTACCGGGACCACGTTCCGGTGGCGCAGGGCCAACCCACCACCCGGTTGCGGGTCGAGGCGGCGGCTGAACCTGCTGAAGCTGCACGCCTGCTTCGACGCGCCAGCGTGTGCCTGGTGGCGGTGCCGCCGGACCGCGGGCGTGCCGCTCGGATGGCGGCGCTGGCGGCCCAGGCGCTGCAGTTCAGGGTGGCTCTGCTGCTGTTCTCGTCACCCGACGTGGCTGGCTGGGCTGCTTTCGAGCCCCTGATCCGGCAGGGCGCGCTCCAGCCGGTGGAGGCCGGCGCCGCACGGGTGCTGGCCAGTGCCCAGTTGGCAGGCTCGCTGGGTGAGGCCGGCCTGCATGATGCTGAGCGTGCGCTCCGGCTCACCGAGCAACTGACCCGTGCGCGCCAGGTGGACATCCACCTGCAACGGGTAGGCGACCGGCAGTTGCGCCTGCGCCTGCGTACCGACCCGCTGCGGCTGATCGCTGCGGGGGCAGAGACGTTGGCACATCACATTGCGCACGAAGGCCGGGCCCTGTTCAACAGCCGCGGCCTGGGCTCGCTGCTGCTGCCCTGGGGCGCCCCCAGTGCGGCGCGGTTGCTTCTGCGCAATGTCCGTGCCCGCATCGATGGCAGCGAGATTGCGCTGGGCCCGCACACCCTGTCGCCGACGGCAGTGGACTACACCGAACACGGCGCCTTCCTGCGCTTGGCCTTGCCGGCGGTGCTGCCAGGTCGTGATGCCCTGCTGCACCTGTCGCTGCCGCGCGAAGCCGTGCCGGGCGATGGCTTCTGCGACATCGGCGCCGCCGAGTTCACTGTCGAGACTGCCTGATGAATTCGCCGCACCCCAGTTTCTCGCCCAGCAGCCTCGGCAGTGCGCCGCGCTGCCTGGTGGTGAGTTTCAACCGGCTGATGCCGGCTGACCAGGGCAACGCACGCCGCATCATGCAGATGGTCCGGCTGTACAAGAGCCAGGGCTTCGAGGTCGACCTGCTGTACCACAACGAGGAGGGCTTCGACCCCGCGCTCTCGCATGCGCTGGCGGCCGAGTTTGGCCGCGTCAACGTGGTCCGCTCGCGGGCGCCCAAGCACATCCAGCCCGGCCATGTCTGCCGCATCGTCGACTGGTACGACCGCGGCCTGGAAGCCGCGGCCCGTGACATGCACCAGTTGCGCGGCTACAGCGTGGTGCACGTCAACTACGTCTGGTACGCACCGCTGCTTGACCAGTTCGGCAGCGATGTCGTCAAGGTGCTCGACACCCACGACGTGTTCGGCGAGCGGCGGGCCAAGTACACCGCGGCCGGCATGAAGCCGCAATGGTTCAGCACCACCTACGCCGACGAGGACAGTGCCCTGCGCCGCGCCGATGCCGCGCTGGCCATCCAGAAGGAAGAGGCTGCTGAGCTGGCGGCGCGTGGCCACCGCAACATCCTGTATCTGCCCTATGTCGAACCCTGTGTGCGCCCGTTCGAGCGGCGAGACGGCGGCCGGCCGCTGACGTTCGGCTACCTGGGAAGCGGCAACGACTGGAACATCCTCAGCATGGCCGATTTTCTGGGCCGCCTGCAGGCCCGCGGCGTGCCGTTCCCGCACCCGATCGTCGTGGCAGGTGGTGTCTGCCGCCATGTGCGCGAGATGGCCGGCGTGATCAAGCTCGGCTTCGTGCAGGAACTGCACACCTTCTACGATGCCATCGACATCGCACTGAACCCGATGGTGGGTGGCACGGGGCTGAAAATCAAGACTGTCGAGCCGTTGTCCTACGGGCGCCCTGTGCTGACCACCCTGCCTGGGGCTCAAGGCCTGACCCACCTGTGGGGCCTGCCGCTGTTCGAGGACAACGCCGGACTGACCGACTACCTTGTCACCGAGTTCGGGCGCCCCGGTGGCCCGTCGCCGTTGGATGCCCTGTGCGAGCAGGCAGCCTCGACCCGAGTGGCGCTGGACGACGAATACGCCAACCAAGTGAATCGCCTGTCCATCTGGCTGGCCTCACGTGTGTGAGCGCCGGCTTTCGTTTCTTGCAAGGGTGGGTCGTGAAGGGCGGCACGATCTTAGGGGGAGGCTGGCCCGCCATCGGCTGGTAACCTTCTCGGCTTATATTTAGTCTTACAAACTGCGCATTCGGCAGAATCTGGGTTGACCATGAGCGAAGAAGACAAAGTTGTTCGTTTGAAGGCACTTGCTCGCGAGATTCGCGACGAACTTGGTGAGCACAACGTGCTGGACGCGCTCGCGCGCGAGCTGGCCATCAGCCGCTTGTCCGCTGCCGAGCTGACCCAGGAGCTGGGGGCGGTGCGGCGCGAATTGGCTGCCGTGAAACTGGTGCAGAAGGGCCGCGACATTCTCTTGCCCCAGGCGCGCACCCACTATGCGGGGCGGCGCAAGGCGGTGGTCGAGGCCGGGATGCCCATGCCGTCGGACCGCGGCTTCCACGCGCTGGAGCGCGACGGCGTCGGCAATCCGTTCCGCTGGACCGGCCCCACGTCGGCATTTCACTTCGATTTCCACCTCGACCGCTCGGTTCCGATGCGCTTCGTGCTTCAGATGCCTTTGTGGGGTTCGGAGCATGCCGAAGGCTTGCGTGCTTTCAGCGACGACATCGAGGTGCCGCTGTTCCGCCGAGCAGGCAACAGGGTGCTGGACTTCGACGGTGTGCTGATGCCCCGCGAAACCCTCGGCGTGACCCGGTTGACCTTCGCTGTCGATCACCTGCGGGCGGTTCCGGCCGATGCCGAGGAGACCTCGACACGCCAGCTCGGCGTGCCGTTCATGCGGCTGTCGGTCGCAGAAGCCTCCGAGCAGGAACTGGCCGATTGGCTCAAGGTCATCGAGACCAACCCCGAGAACGCGGGCAAGTCGCAAGCTGCCAAGTCGGGCGCTGCAAGCAGCACCGCCAACGCCACCCCATGAACCGCCTCGCCGAGGCCTTGACCGAGCGCGGCGCGGGCAGCGGGAGCGGCCCGCAGGCCGTTCCGCCTGCGCTGCCGCCTGCCGACCCGCAGGCCGCCTTGCACGCGGAGCTGATGGCTCGCCTGGCAGAGCCCGAGGTGAGCCTGCTCGGTGCCGACATCCTGGTGCTGTCCCCCACACCGACGGCGCCCACCGACCAGGGCAACCGCAAGCGCATCTATGCCGTCTGCCGCGAGTTGCAGCGCCGCGGCGCGCGTGTCCATTTCGTCTTCTACCCCCAGGAATGGTGGTTCGACTACCTGCCTGACGATCTCGTCCGGGAGATGGGCAAGCAGTGGGATTCGTTCCACCTGCTGCCCGCGACGCGGCACACCTATACCCGCCCGGAAGGCGCGGACTACAAGATCGACGAGTGGTGGGACGACTCGATCCGCGACTACCTTCAGTGGCTGTTCAAGCGAAATCGCTACGACGCGTTCATCGTCAATTACGCGTACATGAGCAAGGCGTTCGAGTACGCCCCGGCGAACACGCTGAAGATCCTCGACACCCACGACAAGTTCACCGGCCGCCGCCAGCTGCTGGATGACAACGGCATCGCGCCCGAGTTCTTCTACACCACCGAAGACCAGGAAGCGATCGCCATGAACCGGGCCCAGTTGGTCTGGGCCATCAAGGACGAAGAGCGGGATTTCTACCGCAGCATCAGCAACACGCCGTGCATCACCATGCCGCACATCGAGCCGGAGGTGCGCACCGCGCGCGTGCGCCGGCCCGAGGACAACGGCCGCCTGGTGATCGGCATGCTGGGCTCCGGCAATGCCATCAACGTCAACAACGCGCGGGCCTTCGTCAAGGTGGCGCTGCCCATCATCGCGCAGCGCCAGGCGGCCCTGGTGATCCGCTTTGTCGGCATGATGTGTACCCGCCTCCCCGATCTGGAAGGCGTGCCGGGCGTTGAGCTGATGGGGCCGGTCGACAGCGTCGACGAGTTTTACCGCGATGTCGATCTGGTCATCGTGCCGCTGGCCTTTTCCACCGGGTTGAAGATCAAGGCGGTCGAGGCCTTTGCCACTGGGATGCCGCTCGTGGCCATGGGCCATGCCCTTGAAGGAATCCCCACGCGCCACCCCTGGCACAAGTGCGACTCGATGGAGCAGGTTGCCGAGGTCTGCTGCGATGTGGCCTTCGACAGGCAACTGCTCAAGGGCCTGACCGAAAGCACCACCCAGACGTATGCGCTGGTGCGCGCTCAGGCCAAGATCGCCTTCGATGACACCCTGCGTCGCCTGTCCGGCCACCCGACCGTGGTGATGACGGTTGACCGCAGCTTCTTCGAGCTTGACTCCCCCTACCGAGAGCACATCTTTCAGACCGTGAACCTGATGCGCCATCTGGCCCAGGTCGTGCTCTATTTCGACCAGCCACTGCCCGGCAACCAATCGGCCCTCTTCGAAGCCTTTCACGGCATGGCGACCCATTGCAAGGTGGCGATCGCCCCTGGCCTGGAGCCCATCCCCGGTCGCTCACTCGGTCTGCCGAGCGCGCAGGCCTCGCTGCAGGAGGTCCTCGACGCCTACGAGCGCGTGACCCTGTGGGTCACACGGGTCTGCCCTGAGATGCTGACACTGCGCAAGCAGCCAGCGCGCGTGCCGCTGTTCATCCGGCTCGATGTGGTTCGGATGTTCCAGCAGGCCATGCTCGGGGGCGCCATGGCGCACCTGACGGCGCAGTTCAACGAGGTGACGCTGATCGACAGCCACCCGTTGGCGCCGCCGGTGCCTGCAGCGCCGCATTCCCGCCTGGTGACGGTGCCCTTCTGGCGCTGGCGCCCGTGGCTGCTGAACGGCGACGGTGCCGTCAAGCGTGTGCTGGTCCTGGCGCGCGGTGACCAGGTGGAACTGGCCGAACTGATGGCTTCGATCCTGGATCAGTTCCACCCGGAATGGGAGCCTGCCGCCGTGGTGGTGGGCGACGCCGCCTTGGCGGTGCCGCTGGCCGGCGACGACGCGCGCACCGAGCGCATGCACGCAGGCACGATGCTCGGACGCTTCCGTCTGCTGCGGCCGCTGCCGATGGCGCTGATCGACCTCACGGGGGATGCTCCGGAGTACGAGGTCTTCCGCGAAACCTATCGCCGTGCGGAGATCCCCGTGATCCAGCCAGGCCACAGTTCAGGCGATCCGGACCAGATCAGCCTGTGGCGCCTGACCGAACTGCTGACCACTCTGGGCGGGACGCTGGCACATCTGGCCGCCGCAGCGCAGAGCGAGGAAAAGTCCCGTTATGGCAGCGACGCGGGCTGGAACCACATCTGGAAATCCATTTCCGTGAAGAACGTGCTCTGGTAGCACGCGTAAACTTGCAATATCGGCCCGAGCAGGGCGCTGGCAAGCGCGTACGCGTCTTGCTCACTTGAAGAATCCGCCACCTGGAGCGCACCCGAATGAAGCAGAAAGACCGTCCGGCTCAAGATCCCATCCGCGAAGAGGACCTGGACCGCATCGTGTTCTTCATGGGCGGTGTGCGCTCGGGGACCACGGTGTTCCGTCGCATGCTCGCTTCCCATCCCCGCATCCGCGACCGTGGGGAGATCTTCAACTCGAACAACCCGCAGGGTTTCTTCAAGTACTTCCGCGAGCAGGTCGAGTCGAACCCGGACATGGTCTTCCCGGAGCACCACGGCAAGCTGTTCCTCGCCTACGTGGCCTCGCTGGTCCCGAAGGACAAGGACGGCATCGCCCTGCTCGATATCAAGTACGAGCACTTGAACCTCATCACCGACGCCTGGCAATTGCCGTTCACCAACCCGCCCGTGCTGCGCCTGATCAAGCGCAGCAAGCTCAAGGTGGTGCATCTGCGCCGGCAGCACTTCTTCTCGGTGATGTCCAACCTGGTGGCCGTGCAGACCGGCCGCTACCACAAGCCGGCCAACGATTCGGCCGCCCTGCCCGAGAAGCGCGCCGTCGCGGTCGAGCGGGCG
>CAYJEC010000108.1:0-8827 GCA_964369025.1 uncultured Ideonella sp.
GTGAGGGCATGGAAGCCGGCATAGACCGGCATCCACTGCGCGGCAGCCCGCTTGAACTCCCCGAGGCGGAAGTGGATGCCGGCAAGCTGGTTGCGCGCCGAAAGCGTCTTGCGGTCCTGCGCTCCCAGGGTCTGGCTCAAGCCACGGATGGCTTCGTCGAGCAGGGCCTTGGCTTCGTCTGAGCGCTGCTGGTAGCCCAGCGTCGCGCCCAGGGCAACCTGGGTGTAGAGAGGGCGAGGGTGGTCTTTGCCGTGCCTGGCCACCTGACGCGACAGCAGTTCGCGCAGCCGGGCCTCGCCGGTGGCGTAGTCGCCCAGCATCAGGTGGGTCTGGCCGATGTCGAAGGCGACACGGTCGCGCAGCAGGTCCACCTCCGGCGGGCCGGGCAGGGGCAGCGGGCCCATCGCCGCCTGGGCATCGCCGAGGAGAGCCAGCGACTCCTTCAACGCCAAATCGCCCGTGCCGACCCAGGAGCGGGCCCACAGCCAGCGCGCGCGAGACAGCGGTGTCAGGTGGTTCGCCCCGTCGGAGGCGTCGAACCGCGCCAGGGTCTGGCGCGCGTCGTCCATGCGGCCGAGTCCGACGTAATCCACGGCCATGGTCAGGGTTGCCTCGGCGGCCATTTCGCCCTGGCTCTCACCGGCCAACGCCAGTGCGGCCAGGGCCTGTTCGCCCTGGGCCAGGGATTCAGGCAGGCGTGACAGGCTGGAGAACGCCCGCTGCAGCGCAAGGTGCAGGCCGGCGCGGACATCCGGGGCGGCGCCGGCAAAACGGGCCGGCACCGCTGACGCGGCGGCTGAAAGCGCTTCGACCACCGTGACCGAGGCGCGGCCGGCCAGCGTGGGGTTGGCCGCGGCGATCAGATCCTCGGTCAGCTCGCCGTTGAGCGCCTGCACCAGGTTCAGCTGGCGCGCCAGGTCCTCGCGGGCCCGACGCTGGCCTTGGTAGAGCCAGAGCGCGGCCACGAGGCCGGCCGCCAGTGCGAAGACGGCAGCGGCCACCCACGGCCGGCGTGCCCGTTCACGCGCGAGTTGCTGACGAGAACGTTCGGCCTCGGATTCGGCCGCCTCCTGCGCCTGTTGCGCCAAGCGCCTGCCGGGCAGGTCACGCAGGCGGCTGGCGAACTCTGCCACCGAAGCGAAGCGCCGTGCCGGAT
Source organism: uncultured Ideonella sp. (assembly GCA_964369025.1). GTDB lineage: Bacteria > Pseudomonadota > Gammaproteobacteria > Burkholderiales > Burkholderiaceae_C > Ideonella. The sequence continues at coordinate 1,157 of CAYJEC010000108.1, forward strand.
CGACATCGGTGGCGCGGGCGATGTCGGCAGCGACGAGCGGGTCGCCGATGTCACGCTCCCAGCCCGAGGTCATGATGCGGTGCAGGTCGCCGCACAGCAGCTGGTACAGCAACACGCCGAGCGAAAACAGGTCGCTGCGCACCGTGAACGCGGCGCCGGTGTGCAACTCCGGCGCCAGGTAGTAGGCGGTGCCGCTCAGGCTGCTGCTGCCGGTGTCGGCCGAGACGGTCATGCCCAGCGCGGTGATCTTGAGCGCCTGCAGGCGCTGCGGCTCCATCAGGCTGGCGCTGCCGAAGTCGGTGAGCCGCAGTTGCCAACCACCCGGCACCGGGGCGATCAGCACGTTGCCGGGTTTGAGGTCCTTGTGCAGCACGCCGACCCCGTGGGCGGCATCCACGGCGTCCAGCGCCTGCAGGGCGAGGCAAAGACGCTCCGCCGGATCGAGCGAGGCCAGACCGCCTGCAGTTGCCCAGTCTGCCAGGCTCTGGCCACCGTCCTCGCACTCCAGGAAGAAGGGCGGGGCCTCGAAATTCCAGTCCAGCACGCGGGCCAGATCGGGCCGATCACCGAGGCTCTCGCGCAGCAGGCGGTACACCGTGGCTTCGCGTTTCAGGGTGGCCAGGCGCTCGCCGTCGACCGCGAACTTGTAGATGCGGGTCTCGCCCGAGCGCGGTTGGCGCGCACGCCAGGTCTCGTTCTGATGCGACTGGCCGAGTTGCTCCGACAGCACGAAGTTTTCGCGCTCGGGCACGGGCTGGCCAACGCTCAGCTGCAACCGGCTGACCGGCCGTCGGCCGCCGGCCAGCCTGTCCACCGGGCCGTCGAAGCGGTAGCCCTGACGGGCCACGGTGGCGATGCGGTCGCCGTTCTCCGGCCCCAGCGCGGCGCGCAGCTTGAGCACCGCGTTGGCCATCACGTTGTCTGAAGTGACGCGATCACCCCACAACTGCCGGTAGATGTCTTCCTTTCGGACGACTTCTCCCGGCTGGGCCAGCAGCAGGGCCAGCAGTTGCAACGGCTTTTGCTGCACCTCGACCGGCAGGCCCTGCACCCGCAGTTCGGCCCGTGCCTCGTCGAACTCGGCACTGCCAAAGCGGTAGCGATAGCTGAACGCTTCCTTGTGATCCACCGCGCTGATCCCTCCGCGCCACGGCCTGGGCGGCCGCTGCGCCGAGTGTGTCACAGGCCCTGGGTGATGAATGGGTGAGCTTCAGATGATGGTGGACTGGGCCGCCCGGGCGCCCACTGCGGCGTGTGGCGCCACGGATACCGGGGACAGGCGCCGCACCCCAACCCTGCCCCACCCATGAAGGAGGACCTGACATGAGCACCCGTTTCCATCACCTGACCCGCCTGGCTACCCTGATCGCCCTGGTCGCACCGGCGCTCGCCTGGTCGGCGCCACCCCAGACCGGCTATCTGGAACAGGCACAGACCCAGGCAGCCGGTACCCAGATCCGCAGCTACGGCATGCCTGCCACCGACGAACTGGGCAAGATCAGCTACTGGGACGTGACGATCGACCTGACCATCGGCACCAACGGCAAGCCGGCCGGCAACGCCAATGTCACGTCAGTGAAGCAGGTGCCGCTGAAATCCAACCGGCTGGTGCCCGGCACCTACACGGACAGCTGGGGCGCCACTTGCACCGTGATCACCACCAACCTGCCCAGCGGCCGCCAGGAGACCTCGGCGTCGTGCGTGACGCCGACCAACTACCAGTGGAACTTCAGCGTGGTTTCTGGCGACATCCCCGGGCACCCCTTCGAGCTGCAACTGACAGCGGCCAACATCCAGGGCATCCCGGGCTACCGCGACTACAACTGGGGTGTCGACGGCGTGACCTCCAACAACTACGGCTCCTGCTTCTACGCAAACTACACGATCTCGGCCCGCCTGGTGGGATCGCAAATCGTCGTCACTCGCTACGGATACGACAATGTCAACGACTGTGGCAACACGCTGACCAAGGTGCCCTGACCTTAGGCGATCAGCGCGGCAACAAGGGCCGCAGCACTGGCCAGACGTTGTCAAGGATGAGGGGGTGGGCCTTGGCGATCGGGTGGATGCGGTCAGCCTGGAACCAGGCGTCTGCGTCAGCCCGGTCGGCCACGCCTTTCAGGAGAAAGGGCACCAGGGCACAGCGCTCGGCCTTTGCCACCTCGGCAAACAAGGCGCCAAAGTCCTCGTTGTACTGGCGGCCATAGTTGGGCGGCACCTGCATGCCGGCCACCACCACCTGGGCACCGGAGCCCTTGGCAGCGCGCACCATGGCCAGAAGGTTGTCGCGCGTGCTGGCCAGGGGCAGGCCACGCAGCGCATCGTTGCCTCCCAGTTCGACCACCACCACGCGCGGCCGGTGCTGTGCAAGCAACGCGGCCAGGCGGGCCCGGCCACCGGCGGTGGTGTCACCGCTGATGCTGGCGTTGACGACCTGGACCGGGATCTTTTCGCGCGCCGCCCGCTCCGCCATCAAGGCGACCCAGCCGGTGCCCCGCGGCAAGCCGTACTCGGCCGACAGGCTGTCGCCGACGACCAGCACGGCCGCAACCGGCTGGCCCTGTGCCAGCGCGGCGCCGACCCACAGGCTACAGTGCGCTGCCAGCACGCCGCGCAGCCAAGCGCGCCGATTCATTCCTTTTGTGATTGCCTGCCTTCCGCGCATGTCCGAATCCATCATCGCCGTCGAGCACCTGACCAAGCGGGTCACCGACGCCACCGGCACGCTGACCATTCTCCATGACATCTGTTTCTCCCTTCGGGCGCAGGAGTCGGCGGCCATCGTCGGCGCCTCCGGTTCGGGCAAGAGCACGCTGCTGGCTCTGATGGCCGGGCTGGATGTGCCCAGCGAGGGCACCGTCCGGATCGAAGGCGAGGATCTGTTCGCGCTTGGCGAGGATGAGCGGGCCGCGTTGCGTGCCCGCAAGCTCGGCTTCGTCTTCCAGAGCTTCCAGTTGCTGGGCAACCGCACCGCACTGGAAAACGTGATGCTCCCGCTGGAACTGGCCGGCCGCCGAGACGCCCGCAGCCTGGCCACCGAGATGCTGGGCCGGGTGGGCCTGTCCGAACGCCTGCGCCACTACCCGCGGGTGCTCTCCGGCGGCGAGCAGCAGCGCGTGGCGCTGGCCCGCGCGTTCGTCGTGCGGCCCCGCCTGCTGCTGGCCGACGAGCCCACCGGCAGCCTGGATTTCGCCACCGGCGAGACGGTGATGCAGCTGATGATGGAGCTCAACCGTGAGGCTGGCACGACCCTGGTGCTGGTGACCCATGATCGCGCGCTGGCGGCCCGGTGCGAGCGGCAACTGCACATCGAGGCGGGGCGCTTGCTGGTGGATTGATGGCGCACTGCGGAATCCTCCACCGCAAAAGCAAAGGGCGCCCAAAGGCGCCCTCTGTCAGGCCATCGAGGCAACTTACTGCGGGCCGCCGGGAGCAGCAAACTTGTAGTCGGTCTTGGCACTCTTCTTCAGCTCTTCCTGGAACTTCTGAAGCTTGGTCTGCTCCAGGCGCTGCATCAGCTGCGGCTTGACTTCGTCAAAGCCGGGGAACTGCGCTTCGCGGCTGTCTTCGAGCTTGATGATGTGGTAGCCGAACTGGGTCTTGACGGGGGTTTCGGTCATCTCGCCCTTCTTCAGCTTGGTCAGTGCGGCGCCGAACTCCGGCACGTAGCTGTCGGGCTTGGCGTAGTCAAGGTCTCCGCCGTTCTCGGCCGAGCCGGGATCCTTGGAGCTCTTCTTGGCCACATCCTCGAACTTGGCGCCGGCCTTCAACTCGGCCAGGACCTTGGTCGCGTCTTCTTCCTTTTCGACCAGGATGTGGCGGGCGCGGTACTCGGTGCCGCCGTTCTGGGCCTTGACCTTGTCGTACTCGGCCTTGGCTTCGGCCTCGGAGCCGGGGTTCTTTTCCTTGTAGTCGCGGAACAGCTCACCGATCAGCACCGACTGGCGTGCCAGTTCCATCTGCGATTTGTAGGCCTCGCTGGCGGCGATGCCGCGCTTCTCGGCAGCCTGGACAAAGATCTCGCGCAGGACGACCTCGTCGCGGGCGCGCTGCTCGAGTTCGGGCGTCACGGCCTGGCCGCCACGCGTGGCCTGCTTCAGAAGCGCGGCGACACGCGCCTTGGGAACGGCCTTGCCGTTCACCACGGCAACGTTCTGCGCCTGGGCGGCCAGGGGCATCAGGATGGCGGCGGCTGCCAGCACGGCAGTGGTCTTCAGGTTCATGCGTGTCGCCTTTGTTGGGTGACTCGTGACGAGTGTCATCGGGGGTTTCGAGTGCCGAGCCGCCGCAAGGGGCTGCCCGGCAGGGTCACTGGCGACGAGGCGCCAGCAGGTACTTCAGGGCTCACCGGGTGCGCGGGCATCGATGGCCAGCGCATGAATGCCCTGGGGCATCAGAGAGCTCAGGGAATCATACACGAGGCGATGTCGGGCCACCCGGGTGAGGCCGGTGAAGCGCGGGCTGACGATCGTCACCGACAGGTGGCTTCCCTCGCGGGCGCCGGCGTGGCCGGCATGGTCGGCGCTGTCGTCGCGCACCTGCAGGCTCTCGGGGACAAGCGCCTCCTGTAGGCGGGCCGTCACGGCAGCTGCGCTCACGTGGGGGGTCATGGGGGGTCCGTGGGTTTGACGCTGGCCGCGTCTTCGGTCTCGGGGGGCATGTGGCGGCTGATGTAGACGCCTTGCGCAATGAAGAAGGTGAACATCAGGCCCGTGGCGCCGAAGACCTTGAAGTCGACCCAGGTGCGTGTTTCGAAGTGGTAGGCCACCCACAGGTTCAACAGGCCCATGCCGGCGAAGAAGAGAACCCAGGCCAGGTTGAGCCGCCGCCAGACGGGGCCGGGCAGCTGCACCTGTTCGCCCAGAAGCCGCTGGACCAGGTTCTTGCCGAACAGCGTCTGGCTGACCCAGAAGGCCAGGCCGAGCGACCAATACAAGCCGCTGGGCTTCCACTTGATGAAGGTCTCGTTGTGGAACCAGATCGTCAGGCTCCCCAGCACCACCACCAGGCTCAGGCTCACCCAGAGCATCAGATCGACCTTGCGGCGAAGCAGTTTCAACACGGCCACCTGGGTCAGCGTGGCGGCGATCACCATCAAGGTGGACAGCAGCACCGGCGCTTCTGCCTGCCCGACCGAACCGCCCGACACCAGACCGCCGAAGTGCTCGGTGGCGAAGGCCGCGGCCCAGTCCTTGTGCCCTTCTGCATAGCGGAAGGTGGCAAAGAACAGGATCAGCGGCAGAAAGTCGAACAGCAGTTTCATCAGGGTGACGGATCGGCGGCGAAGTGTATCGCCGCCGAGTTGATGCAGAAGCGCTCACCGGTGGGTTGGGGCCCGTCATCGAACACATGGCCCAGGTGCGACCCGCACTTGGCGCAGCGCACCTCGGTTCGCACCATGCCATGGGTGCGGTCGACGATGCGCTCGAGGCGCCCGTCGTCCACTGCCTGCCAGTAACTGGGCCAACCGCAGCCGGCGTCGAATTTGGTGCCGGATTCGAACAGCGTCTCGCCGCACCCAACGCAGCGGTAGGTGCCTTTTTCCCAGTGGTCCCAGAACTGGCCGGTGAAGGCCCGTTCGGTGCTGGCCTGGCGGGCGATGGCGTATTCGGTGGGGCTGAGCTGGGCGCGCCACTCGTCATCAGTCTTTAGGATCGGGTAGCGCGGGTCGTCGGGGGAATGGCTCATGAAGAACAGCTCACTTCGAGGTGGTGGGCCCAGTCGGGCGGGAAGCCGGCGTCGGCGTCGTGTTCAGGCTGTTCGTCGAACGGGCGCTGCAGAACTTTCAGCAGGCGCTGCACTTCGGAGAAGTCGCCGGCCTCGGCCTGGCGGATGGCCTGCTCGGCAAGGTGGTTGCGCAGCACGAACTTGGGGTTGGCGCGCGCCATCCGGGCAGCCCGGTCGGCGTCGACGCCGCCCTCGGCACGCAGGCGCTCCGCGTAGCGGGTTGCCCAGTTGTCAAAGGCAAGGCGGTCCATGAACAGATCCCTCACCGCTGGCGGGGCTCCGTCCACGCTGAACCAGCCCAGCCGGCGCATCGCGATGGTGTGGTCGACCTTCTCGCTCGCCAGCAGGTGCAGCCAGGCATCGATGATCCCTGCGTCGTCGTCGCGCGACTCGGCGAGGCCCAGCTTGTCGCGCATCAGGCCTGTCATGGTCCGGGCGAAGACCTCGGGGTACGCCGACAGGGCGTCCTTCAGCGCGTCCAGGTCGTTGTCGACCAGCGGCGCCAGTGCCTGGGCCAGGGCGTGCAGGTTCCACCAAGCCACCTGCGGCTGGCGCGCGAACGCATAGCGGCCCTGGTCGTCAGAGTGGTTGCAGATGTGGCCAGGGTCGAATCCGTCCAGGAAGCCGAAAGGCCCGTAGTCGATCGTCAAGCCCAGGATGGACATGTTGTCGGTGTTCATCACGCCGTGGCAGAAACCCACCGATTGCCAGTGCGCCAGCAGCCGGGCGGTTCGCTCGCTGACCTCGCGCAGCATCGCCAGGACAGGCGACGGCGCCTGGCGGCAGGCCGGGTAGAAGTGGTCGATCACGAAATCGGCCAGGGCGGCAAGTTCCACCGGCTTGCCATGGTGGCTGAAGTGCTCGAAATGCCCGAAGCGGATGAAGCTGGGCGCCACCCGGGTGACGACGGCGGCCGTCTCCAGCCGCTCGCGGCGCACCGGCAACGCCGAGCCGGTGATGCACAGAGCCCGGGTGGTGGGGATGCCCAGCGCGTGCATCGCCTCCGAGCAGAGGAACTCGCGGACCGACGAGCGCAGCACGGCGCGGCCGTCGCCCATTCGGGAGTAAGGCGTCAGGCCCGCTCCCTTGAGTTGGATCTCCCTGGGCCCGGCGGGCGTGTCGAGTTCCCCCAGCCACAAGGCACGCCCATCGCCCAACTGGCCGGCCCAGACGCCGAACTGGTGCCCGCTGTAGACCGAGGCGAGCGGGCGCATCCCGGGCCACAATGAACGGCCGCTGAAAACCTCCAGTCCCGGCGGGTCGCCGCCGCTGCGCCAATCCGAGCCCCAGCCCAGGGCACGGGCACAGTCGTCGTTCCAGGCCACCCAGTGAGGATCGGGCAGGCCGGCGCCGCCCAGTTCGGTGTAGAAAGCGGGGCCGAGATCTGCGAAGCTGTTCAGCCAGCGCATTCCGGCCGTTGTTGCGAGGGTATCCAGGGGCATGAAGCCGAGTGTAGGCACGCCGGAGTCGTCCCACGGGCAGCAGGGGCACACCCGAGGCTGTCTCACGGGCGACAACGCTTCGGGGAAGTCCCTGAACCCTGCCGGGCCCTTATGCCGCTACCGTGCGGTCTGCTGGTCACTACAACTGGAGAGAGACATGACGACACGCCGAATTGGTTCCTGGACGGTCGGTGCGGCCTTGGTGCTGCAGGCCGGGTTGGCGTTCGCGCAAGCCGGTCAGACGGTCAAGATCGCCTTCATCGACCCGCAGTCGGGGCCTTTTGCGAACATCGGGCAGAACATCCTGCGCACCTTTCAGTTGGCCGCAGAGCGCGAGAGCGTGAAGGGCGGAGTCAAATATGAGGTGGTGGCGTTCGACAACAAGGCATCGCCCCAGGAAAGCCTGAATGTGCTGAAGGCGGCCATCGACCAGGGCTTCCGCTACGTGGCCCAGGGCAATGGCTCGGGCATCATCACGAGCGTCAACTGAGCGCCCGGCGCA
>CAYJEC010000109.1:0-8783 GCA_964369025.1 uncultured Ideonella sp.
CGTCGAGTTGGTGCTGTCCTTGCCACCCCCACGAGCGCCTTGAAAGGTCACAACCATCCGGTTGGCCTTGCGCACCGTGTTGATCGAGATGTTGACGGTGAAGTGACCCGTCTTGACGCGCATCACGGTGATGGCCTTCTCGGGCACACCCCACGTGCCGTTCAGCTCGACGACCTGGGCAGCCTCGCGGGTGATTTCGGCGTTGTTGTCCGGGAAGAAAGGAATGGCGGAGCCTTCGTCGGGCACGAGTTCAAACATGTTTCGCTGCTTGCAAGGTTGGCAAAAATGAGAGGCATCCCTGCCGCCAACTGCCTGTCGAGCGCGGTGGCGTGTGTGCCCGGAAATAGAAATTTGATGCTAGCACAGGGCCCCTGACGCAAAGGGCGTGCCATGTCATGCGATCCCGTGCAATGCGACACGGTCGACACGTGTGCGACAGGTCGTGGAACCATGCCGCCGACCGAGGTGTGTCGACTATCATCTGAGTGCGCATGGTGCGGGCCCTCGGGGCCCTTTGGCCGCTTGTTCATCAATGTTCAAGCGGGCCCATGCGTCCCCCCAACGACCCACAAGGCACTCGCATGCTGATCACCGAGAAAATCGTCTTCATCGAACTCCAGAAGACGGGTTCCACGCACATCAAGAAACTGCTCAAGGACATCCTGGGCGGCAAGAACGATGGCAAGCACAATGTTCCCACCGAAGAGTTGCTCGCCAGCGGCCGTCAGTTCATGGGCTCGATCCGCGACCCTTGGGGTTGGTACCTTTCGCTGTGGTCCTATGGCTGCCAGCAGCAGGGCGAGTTGTACCAGCGCCTGACGAACGCCAAGCGCTGGGAGAAGGTCCTGGTCAAGATCGACGCAACGCGCAAGGCCCGGGCCGAAAAGGGCGGCGATGCCGAGAAATCCAAATCCATCCTGCCGGAGCAACTCGGCGCCGAGCGGGCCAAGAGCTTCTGGTATGCGGATCCGGCCAACGCCGAGGCCTTCCGGGAGTGGCTGCGTGTGGTTTGTGCGCTTCAGACCCGCCGCCTGGTGGAGGCTGGCTTCGCCCAGTCGCCGATCGGCAAGATCGGCGGCCTGATGACCTTCCGCTACTTCAACCTGTTCGTGAGGGGGGCCGACAAGATCCCGCCGACCATCAGCACCCAGGAAGGCTTGCGTTCCTTCGAGGCGGAGCACCTGGTGCTGAGCCACATCATCCGCCAGGACGCCTTGTCCGAAGATCTGGTCAAGGCACTTGATCGCAGTGGAGTCGCCCTCACTGATGAGCAGCGCAAGAAGATCTACGACGCCAAGCCCACCAACAAATCCTCCCGGCCTCACGGATTCGAGCACTACTATGACGCGGCGAGCGTCGAACTCGTCGCCCGCCGCGAGAAGTTCATCGTCGACAAATTTGGCTACCAGCGTCCCAAGGTCTGACAATCGGCTGCCGTGGCTTGTGCCATGCAGCATTCCTGAAATCATGGCCCCTGCCGCGCGCCGCGGTGGGCACCAGGCCCGGCGCCCCTTTGCGGGGCATGGAGCACGCTGACCATGGCGCCACGCAAGAACTCTGCGCACCGTTGGACCCGTTGGCTGGCCATGCCGGCGGCCGTGGCTTGCCTGGGGCTGGCAGCCTGTGGTGAGAAGCCCGCCGATGCCACCCAGGTGGCTGCCCGGGTGAACAAGGGCGACATCACCGTCCACCAGATCAATTTCATTCTCCAACAGGACCGCAGTGTGCGGCCGGAGCAATCTGATGCCGCTGGCCGCCGAGTTCTAGAGGGGCTGATCGACCAGGAACTTGCAGTCCAGAAGGCGCTCGAACTCAAGCTGGATCGCGAGCCCCGGATCGTCCAATCGATGGAGGCGGCGCGCCGCGACGTGCTGGCGCGGGCCTACAACGAACGCCTCGTGCAGAGTGTCGCCAAGCCGACGCCAGAGGAGATCCGCAAGTACTACGACGAGCAGCCGGATCTGTTCAAGGAGCGCAAGGTCTACTCGCTGCAGGAATTGCTGATCGACGCGCCGCCGGAGAAGCAGGCGTGGGTCAAGCAGCAGTTGGGCAGCGCCACGGGGGCGAAGGGTTTTGCCGAAAGCCTGAAGGCCGCCAACCTGCCCTTCACTGGCAGCCAGGGCGTCAAGGGGGCGGAGCAGTTGCCGCTCGGCCTGGTTCGGCGATTCGCCACCATGAAGGACGGCGAGTCGGCGGTGGTCAGCGAAGGCAGCCAACTGCGGGTGATCTTTGTCGTGGCATCGCGCAGCGACCCCGTCGGCTTCGAGCGCGCCAGCGGGCCGATCGAGCTCTACCTTGCCAACCAGGCACGGCGCCGTGCCGTGGACGAAAACATCAAGGCTTTGCGCTCTGCTGCGCAGATTGCGTACCAAGGCCGCTTCGCAGACGGCGCCGGCGCGGCGGCCTCTGCCGCTGCGCCGGCGTCGGCTCCCAACTTGCCGGCCATGGCACCGGTGCCGGTTCAGATTCAGGTGCCAGACACCTCGCCGCAACCCGTACGACTCCCCATGCCGGAGACAGCGCCCGCGCCGGCGCCCGCCGGCAGCGGCATGTCCCCCGATCTCGCCAAGAAAGGCCTGGGCCTCCAATGAACACACGTTCGCTCCTTTCCCGCCTCGTCGGCTGCGCCCTGTTGTCCACACTGGGCGGCGGATGGCCCATCCTGGCCAGCGCTCAGGCTGCCGAGCCACCAGTGGCAGCGCGGGCCGATGTCGACCTGTACCGGATCGGAGCGGGCGATTCGGTACGAATCTCGGTCTACCAGAGCCCAGACCTGGCCCTCGAGACCCGCGTGACCGAGGCAGGGGTGATCAGCTATCCCCTGATCGGCCCTCTGCGGATTGGTGGCCTGACGGTCAGCGAGGCCGAGGCGGCCTTGGCTGCCGCCCTGAAAAAGGGCGACTTCATCAAGAACCCGCAGGTGTCGATGATGGTGACGCAGGTGCGTGCCAACCAGGCCAACGTGCTGGGGCAGGTCGGCAAGCCCGGGCGCATCCCGCTGGACGTCGCAGGCATGCGGTTGACCGATGTCATTGCGCTGGCCGGCGGCATCACCGCCAGTGCCGGCTCGGACACGGTGGTGGTGACCGGTACACGCAACGGTCAGTCATTCCGCCGCGAGGTGGATCTGCCCAAGGTGTTCGCCCCTGGCGGGCGCAGTGAGGACATCGTCATCCAGCCCAACGACGTGATCTGGGTCGACCGCTACCCGGTGATCTACCTCTATGGAGAGGTCCAGAAACCCGGCCAGTTGCGGTTGGAGCGGGGGATGACGGTGGTTCAGGCCCTGGCCAGCGCGGGCGGGTTGACGCAGCGCGGAACGCCCCGCGGTTTGCGCGTCAGCCGCCGGGCGCTCAACGGCCAGGTGCAGTCGCTGGAACTCTCGATGGACGATGCGCTCCAGAGTGGTGATGTCGTTTTCGTGCGTGAAAGCCTGTTCTGACAAACAGGAACCCCTGACATGAACCCCTCCCATTTCCTGGGTGTGCTGCGGGCCCGCTGGCTGCCTGCGGTGTTGGTCTTCGGGCTGGTGTTCGGTGCGTCCATCGTGTTCACGCTGGTCTCGCCCAAGCGCTACACCGCAACCGCCACCTTGGTGCTGGACATCAAGCCCGATCCCGTCAGCTCCATGCTCTACGGCGGGTCCACCTCTCCTGCGATGATGAACACGCAGGTCGAGGTCTTGCGCAGCGACCGGGTGGCACAGCGGGTGGTGCGCAATCTCAAGCTCACCGAGCAGCCTGAGATCCGCAAACAGTGGGAGGCCGGCAGCAACGGCGACGGCCAGATCGAGAACTGGCTGGTCGACTCCATCCAGCGCGGGCTCGACGTGCAGGTCGTGAACCCGGGCGGCAACGTGCTGAACGTTTCGTACAAGGGCACCGATCCCCAGTACGTCGCCACGCTGGCCAACGCTTTCGTGCAGGCCTACCTCGAAACGGCCGTTGAACTGCGCGTGGACCCGGCACGCGAGTACAGCGGCTTTTTCGGCAAGCAGGTCGACGAGGCGCGTGCCTCACTCGAGGCGGCGCAGATGCGCCTGTCGAAGTTCCAGCAAGCGCAGGGCATCATCGCCACCGATGACCGGTTTGACGTCGAAATGAGCCGGCTGAACATGCTGACCCAGCAACTGGTCACGATGCAATCGCAGGCAGACGATTCATCCAGCCGCCAGGCTCAGGCAGCCGCCAACGCCGAGCGCCTGTCCGAGGTCATCGGGAACCCCCTCGTCGCCGGCCTGAAAGCCGATCTCAACAAGGCCGAGACCCGGCTGCAGGAATTGAACTCTCGCTTCGGCGAAAGCCACCCGCAGGTCGTCGAGGCGCGTGCGACGGTGACCGAACTGCGCCAGCGCCTGGCGGCAGAGACCCGCACAGTCAGCGGCAGCGTGTCGGTCAATGCCCGTATCGACCGCTCACGCGAGGCACAGGTCCGTGCCAGCCAGGAGGAGCAACGTGCCAAGGTCTTGCGCCTGAAGGAGGTCCGGGATCAGGGTTCCGTGTTGGCACGTGACGTCGAGAACGCGCAGCGCTCGTACGACCTCCTGCTGAACCGCTTCAACCAGACCAGCCTGGAGAGCCAGAACCGGCAAAGCAACGCCTCTTTGCTGGCCAAGGCGACGCCGCCCTCCTACCCTTCGTCGCCGAAGTTGGCCGCGAACCTGTTGATGGGGCTGTTCTTTGGTGTCGCGCTGGGACTTGGCGTGGCATTCGGCATCGAGCAGTTTGACAAGCGCATTCGCGCGCCGGCTGATGCAGTGGCTGCTTTGGGGCTGCCGGTGATCGGCATCCTGCCGACACCCACCATCGGGCGCCGCATGCGCGGCCAGCTGGCGTTGGCGCAGGATCGCATGATCTCGGGCCGGCGGCTGCCTGCACCGGGCAAGGGGCGTTGATGAGTTTGGCACCGGATAGTTCAGACACCGGCGTCGGCGCGCTGCAGTCGTCCGAGGAGGACCGGAAGGTCCAGGCCATTGGTGAACTGATCCGCGACGCCCGCAATCTCAGTGCCGAGGACATCGAGCGGATTGCCAAGTACCAGCGCGAGCACAAGATGCGCTTTGGCGAGGCGGCCATCGCGTTGGGGCTGGCGAACGCTGAAGACGTGCTTTTCGCGCTGTCGCAGCAGTTCCAGTATGCCTATGCAGACGAGGGCCGCCGCAAGGCTGACCCCGAGTTGGTGGCGCTCACCCAACCGTTCGGGCATCAGGCCGAGGCCTTCCGGGCCATTCGCAGCCAGATCCTGATGCGCACGCATGCCGAAGACCAGGCCCAACGCAGGGCGCTGGCTGTCGTCAGCCCCGATTCCGGCGACGGCAAGACGTATTTTTGCGCCAACCTGGCGGTGGCGCTGTCGCAACTGGGCGGCAAGGTGCTGGTGGTCGACGCCGACATGCGTGGTGCCCGCTTGCATCAGGTCTTTGGTGTGGACAACTCCCGCGGGCTCTCCACCCTGTTGTCGGGGCGGGGCGGCAAGAACATGATCAAGCCCGTGCCCGATGTCCCGAACCTGTTCGTGATGCCGGTTGGCGTGCAGCCGCCGAACCCGCTGGAACTGGTCGAAGGGCCCGCCTTCGGCCTGCTCCTGCGCGAACTCAACACCAAGTTCGACCATGTGCTGATCGACACCCCGGCCGCGGTGTTCGGCAGCGACGGGGTGGTGATCGCGGCACGCTGCGGCGCGGCGCTGGTGGTGGCACGCAAGAACTCGTCCAAGGTGGCGGCACTGCAGGATTTGGTCGCTTCGCTTCAGGCAGGGCAGTCCCGGCTGGCGGGTGTGGTGATGAACGAGTTCTGAGGCCGGTTTGTCCATCGCCGAACCGCCGACGGCACCCCCCCAGACGCTGGCCGGGCACCCCATCGTCCCGTGGCTGCTGGTGGCGGCCGGCATGCTGGCGCTGTACCTGCCCACCCTGCACGACCTGTTTCTCACCATCTGGTCGACAGACGAGCAGGGTCATGGCCCCATCGTGCTGGCCCTTTGTGTCTGGCTCATCTGGCGCGACCGAGCGACCCTGGCCGATCGGAAACTGGATTCGCCGCGCGTGGCCTGGGGCTGGTTCTGGCTGGGGTTGGCGCTGTTGCTGTTCCTGTTTGCGCGGTCCCAGCGAATCCTGAGCATGCAGACGCTGTCGGCGCTGCCACTGTCGGTGGGCGTGCTGCTGCTGATGCGGGGCGCGCGGCACGTCCGTGCGCTGTGGTTCCCGCTGTTCTTCATGATCTTCCTGATCCCGTTGCCGGCCGCCCTGGTCGATACGGTGACCCAGCCCATGAAACTGGCCGTCTCCAGCGTGGCGGCGGACCTGCTCTACCTTTTTGGCTATCCCGTTGCCCGCAGTGGCGTCATCCTGCAAGTGGGGCAATACCAACTGCTGGTGGCCGACGCCTGTGCCGGGCTGCACACCTTGTTCACGTTGGAGGCCATGGGGCTGCTCTACCTGAACGTGGTGCGGCATGCGTCGATCACGCGCAACGTGCTGTTGGCCATCATGATCGTGCCGATCTCCTTCATGGCGAATGTCATCCGGGTCACGATGCTGGCGCTGATCACCTACTACTTCGGCGACGCCACGGGCCAGGGCTTCCTGCATGGCTTCGCGGGCATGGTGCTGTTCCTGTCGGCCCTGCTGCTGATCATCGCCTTTGACTCGCTGCTGCGGCGTCTTGCCCCGAAGCCGTGATCGACGCTGGTTCTCCCCAGGAACCCGGGCCGGCGCTCACCCGCCGAGCAGCCCTGGCTGCCAGCCTGATGGCCGGTGTCGCGTGGGCGGGAAACGCCCTGATCCCGCAACGCCGCATGGCCGACCGACGCGGTGGCTTCAAGCTGGCCGATGCCGTGCCAGAGCGCTTCGCAGGATGGCAGCGCGACCCCAATGCAGTCGGTGTCGTGGCCAACCCGCAGACCGAGGAACTGCTGCGTCGCATCTACACCGAGACACTGGAGCGCACCTATGTGCGTGGGCCAGGCGAGCGCATCATGCTGTCCATTGCCTACGGAGCTGACCAGTCCGACAACAGCGTACAGATGCACTACCCGGAGGTGTGCTATCCCGCGCAGGGCTTTCAGCTTCTCGCCCGCCAACGGGGGGTGTTGCGGTTGTCCCAGGGTGACATCCCGGTGCGCCGCCTGGAAACGGTGTTCGCCAACCGCCGCTTCGAGCCGGTGACCTACTGGACGGTCATCGGTGACCAACTCAGCCTCGGGGGGGTGGACAGGCGTCTGGCCGAGATCCGCCATGGCCTGCAGGGCGAAATCGTCGACGGCATGCTCGTCCGTGTTTCGTCGATCAGCCAGGACACCGCGGCGGCATTCGCACTGCAGGACCGGTTCGTCGCTGACCTGCTGGATGCATTGAGCGATGCCCAGCGCGCACGCCTGGCGCCGTTCGGGACCAACTGAAATCGAGACGGGCGCCGGCCAGGCGCTCAGTTTTGGTTACCAAATTGCGTTCCCAGTTGCTGCGGGCCGTGAATTCGTCACTTGGTTTCCAGGCATCATCCACGTTTTGACTTACAGACCTGCGCCCCTAGGGCATAGAACGCCAGAAGCGAGAGTCGACATGACAGGATGGCGCGGATGGCGCAACGCACTCGGATTCGCACTCGTTGCCGTGGCGGTGACGGCGGCAGCGGACGACACCCGGCTTGCGCAGCCATTGTTGAAGGCGCGGTCCGGCGTGGGGGTGAATCTGGGCGCCTGGCTCGACTACAACACCGACCTGCCTACGATCGATCAATTTAAGCGGGCACGGGGCTGGTTGACGCAATGCTGGCCATGGGTTGATCCGGCATGCGCCGGGTTTGCCGAAGGTGCAAGCAACTTCGACACCGGCGAGCAGGCTCATCTCGACCTCGATGCCGATGGCTGGGTGCGGAGCCTGGCGCCGGTCCGGGGAGCGAAGACCAAGTATCGTGTGGTTTCTGCGCTTCTGTTTCAAGGCGATGGCGGAGCTCGCCCCACCGGACGCTATACCGTCACCTACGACGGGCAAGGAGTCCTCCAGTACAGCTTAGCGGGAAAGCTCATCTCTGCGGAGTCCCGGCCGGGGCACGATGTGGTTGAGGTCTCGGGCGATCCCGATGCCGGCCTTCTGATCAGCATCGCGCAGACAAACCCGAAGGACTACAGCCGCAACATCCGGGTGGTTCCTCCCGGTGGAATTTGCGACAAGGCGCCGGCCGCCTTCGTTGAATCTTCGCAGGGCTGCAAGAAGGCTCAAAACGGCGCCTTTGTGCCCTTGTGGAGGCTCGCGGCGACTCAGATCTGGCATCCAGACTATCTTCGCGATCTCAGAGGCTTCCGTGCTGTGCGGTTCCTCGACTGGACTCATGCCAGCGAGTCGGAGCTTTCGGCCTGGGCCGAGCGCCCGAGACCAAGCAGCGCGTTCTGGTCTGGCGCCTTTGGGGTGCCCGTCGAAGCGATGATCAGCCTAGCCAACTCCACCGGCGCAGATCCATGGATCACCGTGCCGGCACGCGTAGATGATGACTACTTGCGCCAGTTTGCGCGCATGGTCAATGCTTCGCTCGACCCGGACCGAATCTTGTATCTGGAATATGGCAACGAGCCTTGGAACTACGCCAGCAAGCAGTCACATTGGATCAAGGAGCGGGCGACCGCCCGCTGGACTGGCTCCGCCGCCAAGGGCCTCGACCCATATGTCGTAGCGACCAATGGCTACGCCTTACGTGCCGCGCAGGCATGCCGGATCGTCAAGGCCGCGTTCGAGGTGCGGAGCGGGAGGGTTCGCTGCGTTGCCAACGTACAGGCTGCTAGCCCTGCCA
>CAYJEC010000110.1:0-8767 GCA_964369025.1 uncultured Ideonella sp.
CCCGCTGGCTGCCCCACCAGACGCCGCTGCTGGCGGCCGCGCGGGCCCGCGTCGGCGTGCCGGTGCTGGTCCACGGCCCGCTCACCGATTGGGCCCGCACCACCAGCGCCGAGATCTTCGCAGCCCTGGGCCTGCCGCCGGTGGCCACGGCCGGCGAGGCCCAGACCCGCTGGGCCTCGCGTCAGCCGGCGTTCATGGCCGTCGACGTGCTGCACCCGCCGCTGGCAGCCCTGCTGGCCCTGCGGGCGGTGCTGGGCCTGCGCAATTCCGGCCACACGCTGGCCAAGCTGCTGCCGGCCATCCCCGGTGCTTTGCGGGTGGTCAACCATACGCACCCCGAATACGCCACCAGCCTGGGAGCCTTCCTTGCGCAAACCCAGGCGACCGCCATGTTGATGCGGGGCACCGAGGGTGAGCCGGTGGCCGACGCGCGCCGCCTCCCGGCGCTGCGCTGCTTCGTCGACGGGATACCGGACGACACGCTGTCGGTGGAGGCCCAAGGCGGGTCGCTGCTGGAGGTGCCCGACCTGCCACCGGCCATCGACGCGCCGGCGACCGCCGCGTTCATTCGTTCCCTGCTGGCCGGCGCGCTGCCAGTGCCTGCCCCCATCATCCGCCAGGTGAACTGCCTGATGGCGCTGCGTGAGCGGGCCTCGCAGCAGCTCAGGCCCGAGGCAGGTTGACGCGAAAGATCGTGCCCGGCCCTTGAGCCTCAGGCAATTGATGGGCGGTGAGCGTGCCGCCCATGGCATGCACCAACGCATGCGAGAGCGCCAGGCCCAGGCCCGAACCCTCGACCGGCCCGCCTTCTCGGCCCAGGCGCTGAAACGGCTGGAAGAGCTTGTCGACCTGCGCCTCCGGCAGGCCGATGCCGTTGTCCTGGATGTCGATCTGGGCCCGTCCACCGGGCAGTTGAGACGCGCTCAACACCACCCGACCACCTGGCCGGTTGTACTTGATGCCATTGGTCAGCAGGTTGATCAGCACCTGCTTGAGCCGCATCCCGTCTGCCCGCACCTTGAGGGCAGCGGGGATGTCGCTGGCCTGCAGCACGATCTGGGCGGCATCGGCCTGGCCTCGCAGCAGATCCAGGCAATCGGCCGCCAGACAGGGCACCAGCACCGCCTCGAGCTGGACGGGCAGCCTGCCTGATTCGACCAGCGAGAGGTCCAGCAGGTCGCCGATCATGGCCAGCAAGTAGTCACCAGCCTGTCGGATCAGGTTGACACGCCGCATCTGGCCGCCAGTGAGTGGCTCGGTGCCATCGATTTCCAGCAGCTGAGCAAACCCCAGCACCGCGTTCAGCGGGGTTCGCAACTCATGGCTCACGCGTGACAGAAACTGGGTCTTGGCGGCGTTGGCCGCCTCTGCCGCCAGCTGGTCCTGGCGGGCCTGCTCCAGCGCATGCTGCACGGTGGCGTCGGTCTGGGTGCCGAACATCCGGCGCGGCCGCCCCTGGGCGTCGCGCGCAATGACTCGGCCACGTTCCTCGATCCAGCGCCACTGGCCATCGGCGGCGCGGGCCCGGTAGACCGCGCGATAGGCTTCGGTCTCGCCACGCGCGTGTGCCTGGTATTCCGCCTCGACGGCTTTGGCGTCCTCCGGATGGATCAGGCGGTCCCAATCGGCTTGGGTGTGGCCAATGGCGTTAGGGGCGTAACCCAGCATCAGCCCGCCTTCGTCGATGTCGCCGAGCGAATCGGTGGCAAGGTCCCACTCCCAGACGAACGTGCCGCCCTCGCGCATCGCGGCGCGGACCAGCGAAAGCGAGTCCATCGGTACATGAAGACGGGCCTCGAGCCACGCCGCCAGCAATGCCGCCGCAGTGTCCTGCAGCGGCCGCATGCGCTCCAGAAACGCATCGCGGTCGATTCCAGCGGGCACGCGCGTGCGGAGCTCACCCACCTGGATGCCGTTGTGGCTCACCAACATCCGGAGGGCATCGCCCGGTACTTCGGAGCCCGGTGCAGGCTCGGCTCCGAACATCCCACCTTCGACAAATTCGCCGCCGATGGTCGCCTCGACCCAGCAAGGTGCCCGCACAAGATGCACCCATGCACGGGTCAGCCGGTTCATCGCGTGCCCGGCGTCTTGGCGTTGCAGCTGATCCAACAAGGCCGCATGGGCTTCAGCCCACACGGCGGAGGCGGGTGGCAGTCGGGGTGGGGACGGCATCGGATCGTGTCGAACCGGCGTCAGGGTGGGCTCAGTGGCCGCCGCTGACCTTCTCGCCGGCCTTCAGGCGATACACCGTGCCGCAGTAAGGGCACTTGCCCTCGTGCTCATGAGACAGGTCGATGAAAACGCGCGGGTGGTTGCTCCACAGAGGCATCTTCGGGTTCGGGCAGAACACGACGCCAGGGCCTTGCAACTCGGCGGCTGCAACTTCCACTGCGGCGGGGGAGGGGGAGGCGGTGCTCATGAGTTGGCTCGGGTTCAGACGCGGGTCAGCCACGCGGCGTACTTGGGGTTGCGACCGTTCACGATGTCGAAGAAGGCCGTCTGGATCTTCTCGGTGATCGGCCCACGCATGCCGGCACCGAGTTCGATGCGGTCGAGTTCGCGGATCGGGGTGACTTCGGCAGCGGTACCGGTGAAGAAGGCCTCGTCGCAGATGTAGACCTCGTCGCGCGTGATGCGCTTCTCGACCAGCTTCAGGCCGAGATCCTCGCAGATCGCGAAGATGGTGTTGCGGGTGATGCCGTTCAGGGCGCCCGCCGAGAGATCGGGGGTGTAGACCACGCCGTTCTTGATCACGAAGAGGTTTTCGCCGGCGCCTTCGCTGACGAAACCTGATGCATCGAGCAGCAGGGCCTCGTCGTAACCGTCGTCGGTGGCCTCCATGTTGGCCAGGATCGAGTTGGTGTAGTTGCTCACCGCCTTGGCCTGCGTCATGGTGATGTTCACGTGGTGCCGGGTGTAACTGCTGGTCTTCACGCGAATGCCGCGCTTCATGCCCTCTTCGCCCAGGTAGGCACCCCAGGGCCACGCGGCGACCATCAGGTGGATGGTGTTGCCCTTCGGGCTGACGCCCAGCTTTTCGGAGCCGATCCAGGTGAGTGGCCGCAGGTAGCCGCTGGCCAGCTTGTTCTCGCGCACCACGGCGCACTGCGCATCCATCACCTGCTGCGGCGTGAAGGGAATCTTCATGCGCAGGATCTTGGCGGAGTTGAACAGACGCTCGGTGTGCTCGCGCAGGCGGAAAATGGCGGTCCCGCCCACCGCATCGTAGGCACGCACACCCTCGAAGGCGCCGCAGCCGTAGTGCAGGGTGTGGCTCAGCACGTGGATCTTGGCGTCGCGCCAATCCACCATCTGACCATCCATCCAGATCTTGCCGTCGCGGTCGTCCATGCCCATGTCGCTGTCCTTGGTGGTGCCCATGCGGGCCGAGCAGAGTGGCGATTCTACGGGGCCGACATGTCGCGCTCGCCCAGGCTTGGTCGTGGCAAGGCCTGTTGCAGTGACACGCCAGGTACGGGGCCCCTGGAACGTGCCAATTTTCACGAACTATCAATTTACCCACCACATTGGGCCCAGACCCCCTAGGATCACCCACGCTTACAGCTTTTAACAATGCTGTTTTTTGAGCACACTGTGAGCAATGGGAGTGGGACTCCCTGGCAGTACCGGCCTGGCGCCCTCGGCGAGCGGGCAATTATTCTTAAATGGGGGTATCGATGAACAAGTTCTTCACGCGAGTTGCCATGTGCACCGCCCTGGCCTCGGTGGCCCTGGCTGCCGCGCCGGCGTTCGCCGAGACGTACGATTTCGACGAGTTGCTCGGGCAATCCGGCGCGCCGGCCACGGCCAGCTTCGCCACGCTCACCGCCAACGTGGTCGGCAATGATGTGCAGTTCACCCTGACGGCCCATGGGCTGGAGCAATTCAACGGCAAGTCTCCCTGGGTGGGTGCCTTGGCGGTGGATGGTGTCAAGACCGGCTCGGTTGGCAATGTCACCGGCGACAGTGGTGTCAGCATGGGCAAGAGCGCCGAGGGGACTTTCGAGTTCCGGTTCGACTTCACCGACAAGGCCAGCAGGTTGTCCGACAACGAAACGATGTCCTGGACCTGGGTCGGCGGCGCTGGCTCGTTCGATTCGTTCGCGCTGAGGGTCAACGGCGTCAAGTATGACTCTGGCGCCACCAACACGATTTGGTACGGCGCCAGCCTGCTGGCTGTTCCTGAGACTGCCACCTATGCGCTGATGCTGGCTGGCCTGGGCGCCTTGGGCGTGGTTGCCCGCCGTCGCAAGACGCGCTGATCTCGCACTGATCGCACGCGGATCCCTTTCGAAGCGCCGCCCGGCCACCGGGCGGCGTTTTTCATGGGGGGTCGGAGGGAGGCTCCTCGGGCGGGCGCACGAGGTTCCAACTCGCCAGACGCCCGTCACCGAAGACCGCGACCACACGCGCTCCTGACGTATCCGACCATTCAAATGTCTCGGGCTCTCCGGACAGTTTGCGGCCCAGGCTGCCGGCGATCGGCAGCACCGCGGCCATGGGCAGGCCGACGCGCAGCCGGGCGTGCAGCATCACCGCGCTGGGCACCGTGCCCACCGGGGCGGAGGCGGCCTGACGCAGCACGCGCAGCGCTCGGCTGAACTGCAGCAGGAGCCAGAAAGCCACCAGCGTCAGGGCCAGCAAGACGCCGCGCCACCCCCATTGCCAGTAGCCGGCCGCAACGGCCACCGCGGAGAGGCCCCATCCCCAGGTCGATTCCCTGCCCATCTTCATGCCGGCACCTCGCCCGCGTCCCAGCCGTAGGCCCGCTCGACCCTGGCGACACGCAACTCGTAGTGTGAGTACCAGCGCGCACGCCCGTCATGGCGCGCGTCGGCGTGCTCGCCATGGCGGCGCCAGGCGGCAATGTCGTCCAGCGAACGCCAGTACGACACGGTGATGCCCAGGCCGTCATCGCCGCGCGCGTGTTCCATGCCCAGGTAGCCGGGCTGCTGCGCCGCCAACTCGCCCATGTGGTCCGCCATGGCACCATAGCCGCCGTCCACGTCGGTGCGCTGGCTGGTGAAGATCACCGCGTAGTACGGCGGTTCGGGTCGGGGAGCAAAGCGGTGGGTCATGGCAAGCGGCTCAGTTCAACTCGCGCAACAGGTCAATGGCCTGCTCGATGCGCTCGACAGGGTGGATGGTCAGGCCCTCGATGGGCTTCTTGGGGGCGTTGGCCTTGGGCACCAGGGCGATGCTGAAGCCCAGCTTGGCAGCTTCCTTCAGGCGCTCCTGGCCTCGCGGCGCCGGCCGCACCTCGCCGGCCAGGCCCACTTCGCCGAAGGCGATGAAACCGCGCGGCAGGGGGCGGCCCCGCAGGCTGCTCTGGATGGCCAGCAGCACCGCCAGGTCAGCCGCCGGCTCGCTGATGCGAACCCCGCCGACCGCGTTGACGAACACGTCCTGGTCCATGCAGGCCACCCCGGCGTGGCGGTGCAGCACGGCCAGCAACATCGCCAGACGGTCCCGGTCGAGGCCCACCGAGAGCCGGCGCGGGCTGGGGCCACCGGAGTCGACCAGCGCCTGGATCTCGACCAGCAAGGGCCGCGTGCCCTCCAGCGTCACCAGCACGCAAGAGCCGGGCACCGGCTCGCCGTGGGTGGACAGAAAGATCGCACTTGGGTTGGCCACGCCCTTCAGGCCGCGCTCGGTCATCGCAAAGACGCCGATCTCGTTGACCGCGCCGAAGCGGTTCTTGATGGCCCGCACCAGACGGAAGCTGGAGTGGGTGTCGCCCTCGAAGTACAGCACCGTGTCGACGATGTGTTCCAGCACCCGCGGGCCGGCCAGCGCGCCCTCCTTGGTCACGTGGCCCACCAGCACGATGGTGCAGCCGCTGGCCTTGGCGGTGCGGGTCAACTGGGCCGCGCACTCGCGCACCTGGGCCACCGAGCCCGGTGCGCTGCTGAGTTGGTCGGAATAGAGCGTTTGGATCGAATCGATCACGCAGAAGGCTGGCTGCTCGGCTTCCAGTGTGGCCTGGATGCGCTCCAGCTGGATCTCGGCCAGCACCCGCAGCGCCTTTCCTTCCAGCCCCAGCCGGCGGGCCCGCAGCGAGACCTGGGCGCCGGACTCCTCGCCGGTGACGTAGAGCACCTTCATCCGTTGCGACAACGCATCGGCCGCCTGCAGCAGCAGCGTGCTCTTGCCGATGCCGGGGTCGCCGCCGATCAGCACCACACCGCCCTCGACGATCCCACCGCCCAGCACCCGATCCAGTTCGTCGATCGCGGTGGGGGTGCGCGAGACATCCGCCGCCTCGATCTCGCTCAGCGTGGCCACCGCCTGCGGCTTGGCGAGGGACTGAAAGC
Source organism: uncultured Ideonella sp. (assembly GCA_964369025.1). Classification (GTDB taxonomy): domain Bacteria; phylum Pseudomonadota; class Gammaproteobacteria; order Burkholderiales; family Burkholderiaceae_C; genus Ideonella. Next base: position 6,318 of record CAYJEC010000110.1, read on the forward strand.
GATTCTTGACCGCAGAAGGCGCCGCCTCGGCGACCGTTTCCTCCAGGGTGTTCCAGGCCTTGCAGTGCGGGCACTGGCCCAGCCACTTGGGGGTGTTGCCGCCGCATTCGGCGCAGACAAAGAGGGACCGTTCGCGTGCCATGCCTGCATTGTCGGTGCAGTGAACAAGCGCACGTGTTTGCCGGTTTTCCGGCTTCACGGTCGGCGGCCGCTGCCGATCATCCGTTGAACAGCCACCCTCACAGTCGGGCGCACGCCTCGCCCGTCAACACACCCCATGAGCACCGCCATCGTCCTCGCGCCGTCCATCCTGGTCGTCGATGCCAGCGCCGCCTCGCGCACCCATGTCGCCGGGCTGATCCGCAACCGCTGGCCGGACGCGCGCCTGGCCGAGGCCGCCGACGCCGCCGGGACGCTGGAGGAAATGAAGGAGCTGTCTGCCGATCTGGTGATCATCGACCTGCCCGGATCCGCCGGCATGGCGCTGGCGCAACGGCTGCGCAAGGCCCATCCGGCCTGCCAAGTGGCGCTGGCCGCCGAGCCCGGAACCGCCGCGTCCCGCGCCAAGGCGGATGCGGCCAGGATCCGCCTGGTCCGCAGGCCTCTTGTGGGAGACGTGGTCGAGCAGATCCTGGCCCTCGTCGGCTGGGACGACTGACTACACTGAGGCCCCGCTGCCGCGTCGCGCAGCGACGGAGCACGCGTGGACCTCTCGACCTGGATCACCTTCCTGATCGCCACCGTGGCGATCAGCCTGTCGCCCGGCCCGGGCGCCATCGCCGCGATGGGCGCCGGGCTGAACCACGGCTACCGGCGCGGGCAGCGCATTGCCTTTGGCCTGGCGCTGGGAGTCTGGACCCAGTTGGCGGTGGTGGGTGTTGGCCTGGGCGCGCTGCTGGCCGCCTCGGGCCTGGCGTTTGCCGTCGTCAAGTGGCTGGGCGTGGCCTATCTGGTGTGGCTGGGCATCCAGCAATGGCGTGCGCCGGCCGAGCCGCTGGTGGCCAAGGATGACAACGCCGCGCAAGCCACCACCCGTGCGCTGGTGCTTCGCGGCTGGACGGTGAACGCCCTCAACCCCAAGGGCACGGTGTTTCTGATCGCGGTGCTGCCGCAGTTCGTGGATCCGGCCCAGCCGATGTTGTCGCAGTACCTGGTGATCGGCGCCACCTTCGGCCTCGTCGAACTCAGCGTGATGAGCGGCTACGCCGCACTGGCCTCGCGCGTGCTGGGGCTGTTTCGCACGCCGCGCCAGATGCGCACCCTGAACCGGGTGTTCGGTTCGCTGTTCGTGCTGGCCGGTGTCTTCCTGGCCAGCTTCAAACGGGCGGCCTGAAGATCACTCGTTGACACGCCCGCGGCCGGCCTTCACGGCCCCGCGTTGTGCCTTGCCTTCGAGCCGCCGCCGCTGAGAGCCCTTGGTCGGTTTGGTCGGCCGGCGCGTCGGGTGCACCACCGCCGCGGCGTCGACCAGCGCCTGCAGACGCGCCAGGGCGTCGGCCTGATTTTTCACCAGGCTGCGGTGGTCCTGCGCCTTGATGACCACCACGCCGTCGCTGCTGATGCGCGAATCCGGCCAGGCCAGCAAACGCGCCTTCAGCAGTTCGGGCAGCGATGAGGCGGCGATGTCGAAGCGCAGGTGCACTGCATTCGACACCTTGTTGACGTTCTGCCCGCCCGCTCCCTGCGCGCGGATCGCACTGAACTCGACCTCGTCCGGGCCGATGCGCGGCGGCTTCACGGGGGCGCGGTGCGCAACTCGCGCTGGCGCTGCTCCAATTCGGTGCGGATCTGCCGGCGCACCAGCGCGTTGCCCCAGCGCCGCTTCTCGTCCTCGCTGAACGGGCGCAGCGGTGGCACCGCCACCGGTTTGCCGTCCTCGCCCATCGCCACCATCGTGAAGAAGCAGCTGTTGGCGTGGCGGCGGACCTGGGTGCGGATGTTCTCGGCCACCACCTTGATGCCGATCTCCATCGACGAGGTGCCGGTGTGGTTCACCGAGGCCAGGAAGGTCACCAATTCGCCCACGTGAATGGGCTGGCGAAACATCACCTGGTCCACGCTGAGCGTGACCACATAGCGCCCGGCGTAACGGCTGGCGCAGGCATAGGCCACCTGGTCGAGGAATTTCAGGATCGTGCCACCGTGCACGTTGCCGCTGAAGTTGGCCATGTCTGGCGTCATCAGCACGGTCATCGACAGTTGGTGCGAAGGCAGGTCCATGGCGGCGCCCTTTCTGGTGGGTCAGGCCACCGTGACAGGCACGCGCTGTGCCAGCGCGCACATCAACTCGTAGCCGATCGTACCGGCGGCGCGCGCCACCTCGTCGACAGGCAGGCGGCTGCCGTGCGGTCCCTCTCCCCACAGCGTGACCTCGGTGCCGGGTTGTGCGGCTGGCACGGGCGTCAGGTCGACGGCCAGCATGTCCATCGAGACCCGGCCGACGGTTCCCG
>CAYJEC010000111.1:0-8730 GCA_964369025.1 uncultured Ideonella sp.
TTCTTCAACTCGGCCAGGCTGGCCAGCGAGTGGCCGGTCTGCAGCAGCTTGATCATCTCGTCGAACAGGCGCGAGGCCGGCACGTTGGACAGCAGCGCTGCCATCGCGCGCAGCGGCTTCTGCGTCTTCGGCTCAATGGTGAAGCCCAGCTTGGCGGCAAAACGCACCACCCGGATGATGCGCACCGGGTCTTCGCGGTAACGGGTCTCAGGATCTCCGATCATGCGCAGCAACTTGGCCTTGCCGTCCTTCAGGCCCTGGTGGTAATCCACCAAGGTCTGGCTGCGCGGGTCGTAGTACATCGCGTTGACCGTGAAGTCGCGCCGCGCTGCGTCCTCGATCTGCGGGCCCCAGACGTTGTCGCGCAACACGCGGCCGCTCGCGTCCACCACATGGCTCTTGCCAGCGATCTCGTCACGCGAGGTCTTCTCGTTGCCTTCGACCTGCTCGGCCGCGGCGTTGTCCATGTAGGCACGGAATGTGGAGACCTCGATCACCTCATGGTCCCGGCCGCGGCCGTGGATCACATGGACGATGCGGAAGCGCCGGCCGATGATGAACGCCCGGCGGAACAGGCCTTTGACCTGCTCGGGCGTGGCATTGGTGGCCACGTCGAAATCCTTCGGGCGCATGCCGACCAGCAGGTCGCGCACCGCGCCGCCCACGATGTAGGCCTCGTAGCCTGCGTCCTGAAGCGTGGCGACCACGCGCACCGCGCGGTCGTCGAGCAGGCTCGGGTCGATGCCGTGCTCGCTGGCCGGCACCTCGACCCGCTTGCCCAGCGGGATTCGGGGTGCCCGGCCACCCTTCACAGGGGCGTCGCCCTCGGTGGGGGCGGACTTGCCCAGCAGTTTGTCGATGAATTTTCTGATCATGGGAACAGTCTCAGGATGCGCCAGCCGCGCTCGCGGGCAATGGCGTCGAGCGCCGGCGTCGGATTGGTGGCCACCGGGGTGTTCACCCGCTCCAGAAGCGGCAGGTCGTTGGTGGAGTCGCTGTAGAACAGCACATCGTCGAATGTCGACCAGTTCTGGCCCTGCGCAGCCAGCCAGGCCTCGACGCGGGTCACCTTGCCTTCGCGGAAGGTCGGCACGCCCCGTGTCCGGCCGGTCACACAGCCATTGTCGTCGCGCTCGAGTTCGACCGCCAGCAGATGCTCCACGCCAAAGGCAGAGGCGATCGGCCGGGTGACGAACTCGTTGGTGGCCGTGACAATGGCCACCAGGTCGCCAGCCTGCTGGTGCGCTGCGACAAGCTCGCGTGCGCTGGGGTGCAATTGGGGCGCTATGACCTGGCGCATGAAATCTGCCCGGGCACGTTCGGCTTCCACAACGGGGCGGTCGCGCCAGGCTGACGTGGCGAAGTCCAGGTACTCGGCCAGCACCAGCGTGCCGGATTGGTACTGCGTGTAGAAGGCATCGTTGCGGGCCCGCCAGGTGGCGGCGTCGACCCAGCCGATCTCGACCATGTATTCACCAAAGGCGTGGTCGGAATCGCCCGGCAGCAGCGTGCCGTCCAGATCGAACAGCGCGAGCTTCATGCGGCCAGGCCCTCCTCGGCCACCATCTTCTTCAGCAGCGGCACGGTGACCGCGCGTCGCTCAGCGAGCGAAAAGCTGTCGAGCCGATGCAGCAAGGCCATCAGCGAGCCCAGGTCGCGGGCAAAGCGTGTCAGCAGGAAATCCATCACCTCGTCGGAGAGAAAAATGCCGCGCCGGTCGGCCTCACGGCGCAGCGCAGCCCGGGTACCGGCCTCCGTGAGCGGCAGGACCTGGTGCACCGGCCCCCAGCCGAGCCGGGTGCGCAGGTCGTCGCGCAGCGGCAGGTCGACCGGTGGCAGCCGCCCGGCTGCGGCCACCGGCACCGCATGGCTGGCCGCCTCGACAAACAGCGCGAAAGCAGCGTGCTGGCGTTCGGGGTCGAGGCGCTCGGCGCCGTCGATCACGATCAGCGACCAGCCTTCGTCGAAGTCCCAGGGCAGAGGTTCGGCGGCATCGAACCACCCCACCCGGGCTCCTTCGGCACGTGCGCGGCGCGCCAATGCGGCCAGGAGATGCGTCTTGCCTGCGCCGGCCGCCCCCCAGAGGTACACCGGTGCCGATGGCATGGGAAGGCGGCCTAGGCCTGCCACGGTGGCGGCGTTGTCGCCGACCACGAAATTGTCGAAACAGGGCTCGGCATCCAGGCCGATGGGCAACGGAATCTGCCTCATCCCCGGTACAACTCGCTGCCGAGGTAGGCTTGGGTGATGCGCCGGCCTGCCACCAGCCCCACGGCCGCCAGCGGCAACGCGATCAGGATGCCGACAAAGCCAAACAACTGGCCGAATGCCAGCAGCGCGAAGATGACGGCCAACGGCGCCAGGCCGATGCGTTCGCCCACCAGGCGTGGAGTGAGCACCATGCTCTCCAGCAACTGCCCGGCACCATAGATCACGGCCACCGCAACCAACCCGTACCAGCCGGTGAACTGCAACACGCCAGCCAGCAGCGCCAGCGCTAGCCCCAGGCCGAAACCCAGGTAAGGAATGAAGATCGCCAGGCCGGTGAACACGCCCACCGGCAGCGCCAGGTCGAAACGGGCCACCGCCAGAGCCACGGTGTAAAAGGCTGCCAGGATCAGCATCACCAAGGCTTGGCCGCGCAGGTACTGGCCCAGCACGGCGTCGCACTCGTCCAGGAAGCCATCCACCTGCGCCCGCATGCGCGGTGGCACCAGAGCGAGCGTGCGCTCGACCAGGCGCGGCCAGTCGAGCAACAGGTAGAAAAGCACCACCGGCACGAGCACGGCGTTGCCGATCACGGTCAGCACAATGCTCCCGCCGATGCGGGCCGACGACAGCGCCGTGCCAACCCAATCCTCGAGGTTGCCGTCCAGGCCCTTCAACAGCATGGCCTTGATCCCGGGCACATCCAGCGCCACGTTGACCCCCATCTGCGCCAGCCACGGTGCGGCAAAGCGATTCAGGCGATCGGCCAGCAGGGGGATCTGCTCGCGCAGGAGCGGCAGCTCTTTCGACAGGATGGGCACCACCAGGAGCAACAAAGCGAGCAGGCCGATGATTGCCGCGACCACGACCAGGCTGACCGCCAGCACCCGCGGCACGCGCCGTGCCGCCAGCCGCTCGACTGCCGGGTGCAAGGCGTAGGCCACCACGGCGCCAATCAGGAACGGCATCAGCACCGGGGCCAGGGCCCAAAGCACAGCCAGCAATCCGGCCGCGATCAGCAGCCAGCTCAGGGTTTGGCGCTGGGCGGGGGTCAGGGTCATCGTCTGGGGCAAGGCACCGGCCACGGGCTGAACCCGCGGCGCGCCGCGATTTTAGGGGCGGCGCAACGTGTCAATGGAGCTGGGGCCGAGGGCTGTTGCGCAACTCGGCGAGCATGTGCCGCACCGGCTCCGCATCGGCTGCATCGGGCGCGTGGGCCAGGTACGTACCCAAGTCGTCCGCGGCGGCATCCGACTGACCCATTTCTGCCAGGGTCAGGCCGCGGTCGCGGCGCTCGTCCCATGCGTCCGGGAGCAGGCACACCAGGCGGTTGTTCACCGCCAGCAGGTCCACCCAACTCTCGGCCTGCTGGTGGATGGACTTCAGGTTACGCAACATGCGCGCGATGATGTCGCGGGGCGCGGCCGACTGCAGGAACAGCCCAAGCGGCACCTCGAAGTCGCCCACCAGTCCCTGTTGGCGACGCAATGGCTCCAGCCGCTCTTCGAGTTCCTCGCGGGACAGTGAGCGCCCGTTGAACGGATCCATCACCGCCTCGCCGGCAGGCAAGCGAAGCTTCACCAGGAAATGACCGGGGAAGGACACGCCTCTTGCCGTCAGGCCCGCATGGCCAGCCAGCTCGATGTACAGCAAGGCCAGCGAGATCGGGATGCCGCGCCGGCTGGCCAGCACCTTGTGCAGGTAGCTGTTTCCGGCATCGCAGTAATCATTCACATTCCCGGCGAAGGCCAATTCTCGGAAGAAAAAGCGGTTCAGCGTGCGCAGCCGGTGCATCGGGCTGGCGTCCGCCGGCAAGCGCCGCTGGAGGCGGGCGCCCAGGCTGTCGATCTCGTTCAGCACCGCCTGCGTGTCCAGGCTGGGGTCGGCATCCTGGCCCAGCGCCACGGCGGCCTCGAGCACGGCGAAGTTGCCGTCGTCGGCCACCAGCGAGGCGAAGTAGTCAAGCGGGCTGGGCGCCACCAGGCGCAGCGGCAAGGTCATGCCGAAAGTGTAGGCGTTTCAGGCCTTGCGCGCGAACTGGCGCAGGCGCAGGCCGCAGAGCATCAGGAGCGCGAAGTAGCCCAGCACGCCCAGCACGATCACACCAGCCAGCCAAGCCACGCGCTGGCCTGGTTGCGCCTGCAGGCCCAGCCAGTCCAGGCGGCCGGCTGTCCAGGCCAGCCAGGCGGCCAACCCGATATTGGCTGGCAGCACCCGCGCCGCGAAGCCAACCCAGCCAGGCTCCGGCCGGTAGTGCCCCTTCCGGCGCAGGCCGGTCAACAACCAACCAGCGTTGATCAGCGCGCCCAGGCCGATCGACAACGCCAGCCCGGCATGCCCCAGCCACGGCACGAAGGCCAGGTTCATCAGTTGGGTGCAGACCAGCACCACGACGGCAATTCGCACTGGTGTGCGCAGATCCTGCTGGGCAAAGAAGCCTGGTGCCAGCACCTTCACACCGACAATGCCCAGCAAGCCGCAGCCGTATCCGCGCAGCGCCAACACGGTCATTTCGACGGCATCGCCGCTGAACTTTCCGTAGTGGAACAGCGCAGCCACCAGCGGCTTGGCAAACAGGCCCATGGCCACGGCGAAAGGCAACGCCAGCACCACGACCAGGCGCAAGCCCCAGTCGAGTTGGGCCGAGTAGCCCGCATCATCACCCTGGGCGCGCCGCGCCGACAACCCCGGGATCAGCACCACGCCGAGCGCCACGCCCAGCAACGCCGTCGGGAACTCCATCAGCCGATCGGCGAAGAACAGCCAGGACACCGCGCCGGGGCCCAGGTGCGAGGCAATCTGGGTATTGATCAGCAGGGAAATCTGCGCCACAGACACCCCCAGGATGGCTGGCGCCATCTGGGTGAGCACCCTGTTCACGCCAGGGTGGTGCCAGGAGCGGGCCAGCGCGCGCGGCGCGAGCCCGATGCGCGGCAGGCAGCCGATTCGCCGCAGGGCGGGGATCTGCAGGGCCAGTTGCAGCGCTCCCCCGGCCATCACCCCAGCTGACAGCGCATGGATGGGCTCGATTCCCCGCCCTTGCAGCCACGGCGCCAGCCAGATTGCTGCGCTGATCATCGACAGGTTCAGCAGCACTGGCGTCGCTGCCGGCAGTGCGAAGCGTTTCCAGGTGTTGAGGATCCCGGCCGACAGCGCCACCAGCGACATGAAGGCGATGTAGGGAAACATCCAGCGCGTCATCAAGACCGCCAGATCGAGTTCCTGAAGGCCGGAGCCGAACAACCAGACGATCACCGGCGCGCCGACCACCCCCACCGCGCAGGTGACCAACAGCGCCCAGAACAGCACCGTGGCCACGGCGTCGATCAACCCGCGGGTCACCTCGTCGCCGTCGGTGGCCCGGGTGGCGGCCAGGATGGGCACGAATGCGGACGAGAATGCACCTTCCGCGAACAGCCGGCGCAGCAGGTTGGGGATACGGAAGGCGACGTTGAAGGCGTCGGTCAGCGCCCCAGCGCCAAAGCTGGCGGCGATGAGTTGGTCGCGCACCAGGCCAGTCACACGAGACAACAGGGTCCAGAGCGAGACAGTCGAGGCGGCCTTCAGGAGATTCATCGAGTAGGCCGGCGCGGGGCCAAGCCAGAGCAGCGGGGGCGGCGGATTATAGGAACGGGCCACCCGCCCAACGCGCCAGGCCGGGGCAGGCTTGCCAGCCAATCGCCCGGAATGCTATACTCGACAGTCTTTTCCCACCTGGAAATCTCTTAGCAGCATGGCCACCTCCTCCAAAGCCAAGAAGCGCACCGTGCGCCTGGCCTCGGGCCGCAAGCGCGCCCGCCAAGACGTCAAGCTGAACGCCGCCAATTCGTCGCTGCGTTCCAAGTTCCGCACCTCGATCAAGGGCGTCCTGAAGGCTGTTGCCTCCGGTGACAAGTCCAAGGCGACCGAGTTGTTCAAGTCTGCCCAGAGCGTGATCGACTCCATTGCCGACAAGGGCCTGTTCCACAAGAACAAGGCCGCGCGCCACAAGAGCCGCCTGTCGGCGAAGCTGAAGGCGCTCGCCGCCTGATCCCCTCTCCAGGTGGAACGTCAAAAAGGGCCCGCAGGGGCCCTTTTTCATTGGGTCGGCGCCTCTCAGCCCTTGGCCGGTGGATCGGGAAGCAGGCAGGCCTCGGCCACCTGCAGGTCGTTGTCGCGGGCGAAACTCATCACGAAATCCCAGGCCATGGGCTCCATTTCGCGCAGCGCCTCGTTGACGATCACGCACTTGACGCCGTTGATGACACGCGGGACGCAATAGGGCGAGTAGCCGATGTAGGCGCCAATGCCACCCTGCCCGCCGCCCGGGCGGAAGCACGACATCGCACCCGCCAGACGCTCGGCCCAGTCGCTGGGGCGGAAGGTACGGCCCTCTTTGGTGAGGCCCTGTATGAAGACTTCGCGGGATTTGGGAACGGGCATCGTGGGCAGCGCACGGGGTAGCCTGCGTTGTACCGGCAGTAGCTGGCGGGGCTCTGACACCACCCGGTGGGTTGCGGCAAGCGGCGTCGAAGCCGGCATTGTGCCCTGGAGTTGTTGCGCCGCAGCAATCATGGGTGGGCCCGGTGGAGGTGCAAACCGCTTTCATCGGCGCCACAGGGGCGCGCTTTAGAATTCACCGAGGCCGGCGCGTGACAGAGCTGACGCGACCGGCCCTTTTATTTGGCCCGTCCTTTCCCACCGGAGTTGCGCGATGACCGCCTCGATGCCCCATGTGATGAACACGTATGGCCGCCTGCCGATAGCGCTGTCGCACGGCCAGGGCTGCCGCGTGTGGGACTCCGAAGGCCGACGCTACCTGGACGCGCTGGGCGGCATTGCCGTCAACACGCTCGGCCATGCCCACCCCAAGCTGGTGCCCGCCCTGCAGGAGCAGGTCGGCAAGCTGATCCACTGCTCCAACTACTACGAGAACCCGCTGCAGGAGCGTCTGGCCGCCAAGCTGTGCGAGCTCTCGGGTTTGTCCGCGGTCTTCTTCTGCTCCACCGGCCTGGAGGCCAACGAAGGCGCATTGAAGATCGCCCGCAAGTTCGGGCACGACAAGGGCATTGCGCGCCCCGAGATCATCGTCTTCGAGAAGGCCTTTCACGGGCGCTCCATCGCCACGCTCTCGGCCACCGGCAACGTGAAGGTGCAGCAGGGATTCGAGCCGCTGGTCGAGGGTTTCGTGCGGGTGCCATTGAACGACATCGCCGCCATGCGGTCCATTGCCGCATCGAACCCCAACGTCTCCGCCGTTTTCCTGGAAACGATCCAGGGTGAAGGCGGCATCAACCCAGCCCGCGGGGACTACCTGCGTGACTTGAGACAGCTCTGCGATGAGCAGGGATGGCTGTTGATGCTGGACGAGGTGCAATGCGGCATCGGCCGCACCGGCAAATGGTTCGCCCACCAGTGGGCCGGTATCGTGCCGGACGTCATGCCACTGGCCAAGGGCCTGGGCTCCGGCGTGCCTGTGGGTGCCATCGTCGTCGGCCCCAAGGCCCAGAACGTGCTGGGCCCGGGCAACCACGGCACCACCTTCGGCGGCAACCCGCTCGCCATGCGTGCCGGCATCGAGACGCTGGAGATCATGATCGCCGACGGCCTGATGGACAACGCCGCCCGTGTCGGCGCCCATCTGAAGGAATCGCTGCAACGCGATCTCGCCGGGCTGCCCGCCTACAAGGAGATCCGCGGCCAGGGCCTGATGCTGGGCATCGAACTCGACCGCCCCTGTGGTGTGATCCTGTCGCGGGCGATGGAGGCCGGGCTGCTGCTCAGCGTCACCGCCGACAGCGTGATCCGCCTGGTGCCACCGCTGATCCTCAGCGTGGCCGAGGCCGACGAGATCGTGGCCCTGCTGGTGCCGCTGATCAAGACCTTTCTTTCAGAAGCCGCGGCATGAAACCCGGCTACAGCCTCATGAAGCACTACCTGCAGTTCAAGGACTTCCGGGCCGAGGAATACGCGTACGTCTTCGAACGCGCGCGCGTGATCAAGCAACGCTTCAAGAACTACGAGAAGTACCAGCCGCTGGTCGACCGCACGCTGGCGATGATCTTCGAGAAGGCCAGCACGCGCACGCGCGTGAGCTTCGAGGCCGGCATGTACCAGATGGGCGGCTCGGTGGTGCACCTGACCACCGGCGACAGCCAGCTGGGACGCGCCGAGCCGATCGAGGACTCCGCCCGGGTCATCAGCCGCATGGTCGACATCGTGATGATCCGAACCTTTGAGCAGACCAAGATCGAGTGCTTTGCGGCGCACTCGCGGGTGCCGGTGATCAACGGCCTGACCAACGAGTTCCACCCGTGCCAGATCCTGGCCGACCTGTTCACCTACCTGGAGCACCGCGCACCCATCAACGCACGCGGTTTCGAGATGGACAGCCTGAAGGGCAAGGTCGTGGCCTGGGTCGGCGACGGCAACAACATGGCCAACACCTGGCTGCAGGCGGCGGAGATCCTGGGCTTCACGGTCCACGTGAGCACGCCGGGCGGCTACGAAGTCGACCCGAAGGTGGCCGGCATCCGCTCGACC
>CAYJEC010000112.1:0-8693 GCA_964369025.1 uncultured Ideonella sp.
CGCCGTGGCGGCCGAGGTGGCCGCGACGAGGCCCGAGACGGCCAGCCGCGCCCCGACGGCGAGGCCGCCGAGGCCCCAGCCGACGCCGAGGCGGATGCCGTCGCTGCCGAGGCACCGGTTGCCGCGGAAGTCGACACGACGCCTGCGGGCGACGTGGCCGATGCCGGCCGCCGCGAACGGCGCGACCGCCGCGAGCGGCGCGACCGCGACGAGCGTGTCGAAGCCCAGTCGTCGGAGCCGCCGCCCCCGATGGTTGCCACGTTCGCCGAGGCCGCCCCTGTCGCTGCTGTGGCGGCGGAGGCCGCTCCCGCACCCGCACCGGTTCGTGTCGAACCCTATGTGCTGGCGATGGATGAACTGAACCGCATCGCTGACACCGCCGGCCTGACCTGGGTGAACTCGGACGCCGAGAAGATCCGCCTGGTGCAGGAGGCCATCGCCGCCGAGCCGAAGCCGGTGCACGTGCCGCGCGAGCGGCCGCCCATGGTGGTGCTGGACGAAGGCCCGCTGGTGCTGGTCGAGACCCGCAAGGACCTGAGCCAGCTCACCCTGCCGTTCGACCGCAACGCAGCGCCGACCTGACGCAGCAGCGGCCCCTGGAACGCCACCTTCGGGTGGCGTTTTTCATGGGCTTTCGCGCGCTGCCCTACCGCCCTACCGAACCAGGGCCGCCCCACCGCGCCCCGCCGGGACGCAACGGCCGGCCTCGCATCGCGCTCCGGGGTCGACCACCATCGAGCAATCGGAGACGCGGCCGGCCTGTTGGCTCTCTGTCCGCCGCGCGGCAGCGAACTCGGCAGCCAGGGTGCGCAACCTGGCCTCGTTGCTGACCTGGGTCGACCAGGGCAGGTAGGACTCCGGCCCGCCGCAGGATTTATGGCCAACGGCGACGGTGCGGCACTGCGCATCGGCGTCACAGGTGGCATCGCCGATCTCGGCCAGCAAACGGGCATTCAGTGCGGTCGAATCAGCCGCGACCGGAGGCGCAGCACAGGCCGATGTCACCAGTCCGGCGCTCCAGGCGACCAGAACAACCTGCCAGCGCGAACCATGGGTCATCAAAGGGCTCCTTCAAATTGGGGGGGTGCGCCCGCCGGAACGGCCCGGAAGCGCTTGATCGGGCCCGGCACGCGGGTTCCTACCGTACAGCAGCGGCATCCTGCTGCCTAGACTGCGATCTCTATTGCCACCCCGATGAGGTTTCCGACATGGTTGCTCCCTTCACGAGAGGGCCCGTGGCCCTGGCTTGCTTGATGGCTGCGGCGTCCGCCCTGTCATTTTCGGCTGAGGCCGCCGGCAAGCCGCGCTCCTATATCGTCCAGTTGGCCGACCCGCCAGCAGCGTCCTACCGGGGCGGCGTGCCCGGCCTGGCAGCCACCCAGGTGGCTGAAGGTGCGCGCCTGAAGGTGAACAGTGCGGCGGTGCAGAACTATGTGCACTACCTGGATCGCCAGCGGAACGCCGCCCTGACCAAGGTCGGCGGCAAGGTGCAGGTGCTGCACCGCTACAACTTCACCTTCAACGGCTTCGCGGCGGTGCTGAGCGACAAGCAGGCCCGCAAGCTCGCCCGCATGCCTGGCGTGGTGTCGGTGACACTCGACACCCCCCGCCAGCTGGATACCAACTACACCCCGCACTTCCTGGGCCTGGACGCGCCAGGCGGCGTCTGGTCGATGACCCGCAAGGGCACGGAAGTCCAGGGCGAAGATGTGATCATCGGCGTTGTCGATGGCGGGTTCCAGCCCGAGAACTCATCCTTCTACGATCAGGTGGACGCGAACGGCAAGCCGGTGAACGCCGGCGGTACGCTCGCCTACGGCCCGGCACCAGCTGGCTGGAGCGGCGCCTGCGTGGCCGGTCCCGGCTTCGACCCCGCCAAGCACTGCAACAACAAGGTGATCGGGGCCCGCGCGTTCGATGCATCGTTCAAGGCCAGCGGCGTCAAGCCCGCCTGGTACGAGTTCATCGGTTCGCCGCGCGATGTCACAGGTCACGGAACCCACACGTCTTCGACTGCCGGCGGCAACTGGGATTCCGACGCGATCTCGCACACCCAGAACCTGGGCCCGATTTCCGGCATGGCGCCTCGGGCTCGCCTGGCGAACTACAAGGTCTGCTGGAGCTGGCTGGACACGCTGGCCTTTGCCAACAACTGCTGGACCGGCGACTCGGTGGCCGCCATCGACCAGGCCGTGGCGGACGGCGTCGACGTCATCAACTTCTCGATCAGTGGCACCCAGACCGACCTGCTGGATCCGGTCGAGGTGGCCTTCCTGAACGCCGCCACGGCCGGCGTGTTCGTCGCTGCATCGGCTGGCAACTCTGGCCCCGGCACTGCGGTGGCGCACCCCAGCCCCTGGTTGACCACGGTCGCGGCCTCGACCCACGGCCGGTTCCTGATGGCCGACACGACGACGGGCGACGGCATCACCTATCGAGGCGCTTCGCAATCGAAGGGCTTGCCGCTGACCAACCTGGTGTTGTCCACCGATGTGGCCAGTGGCTCTGTGGAAAATGCTCGCTTGTGCCGGCTCGGCTCGCTCAATCCCGCCAAGGTCGAAGGCAAGGTCGTGCTTTGCGACCGAGGCACGATCGCCCGGGTGGAAAAGAGCCAGGAGGTCTCCCAGGCCGGCGGTGTCGGCATGATCATGGTGAACACCCCAGCCAACCTGCCAGGGGGCGGTTCCACGACACTGAACGACGATGCGCACTGGGTGCCCTCGGTTCACCTTCAGGTCGACCACCGGGACGCATTGCGGGCCTACGCCGCCCAGTCCAAGGCCAAGGCTGAGATTGGCGTCGCGGCGCTGGAGCCCGGTGTGGCCGCGCCGGTGATGGCCGAGTTCTCGTCGCGCGGGCCCAACATGGCCAGCCCGTCTGTGATGAAGCCCGACATCACGGCGCCCGGTGTTGCCGTGCTGGCTGCCTATGCGGTGGCGCAGCCGAACCAGGCCTACCACGACGGCGTCGTCGACGGCTCCATCGTGCCCGGGCCCGTCGCCGAGTTCCTCGATGGCACTTCGATGTCCGGCCCGCACATTGCCGGCCTCGCGGCGCTGGTCAAGCAAAAGCACCCGAACTACTGGGGCCCGGCATCGATCAAGTCGGCACTCATGACCAGCGCCGGCCCGGTCAAGCTGGCGGACGGCTCCCCGGACAACGCCTTCAAGGGCTATGGCGCAGGCCATGTGAACCCCAACGGCGCCCTCGACTCCGGCCTCGTCTACCCGTTGGACCCGACCGACTACTGGCGGTACCTGTGCGGCCTGGGGACCTTGGCCGCAGGGTCACCCACTTGCCAATCCGTCGGCTCGATCCCAGCCACTGACCTGAATCTGGCTTCGTTCAGCGCCGACGTGCCCGGAGTCATCACCTTCCGCCGCACGGTGCGCAACCTGGGCAACACCCGGGTCACCTACAACGCCAGCGTCGGTGTCGACGGGTTCACAGCCACCGTCAATCCCCCCAGCCTGACCCTGGAGAAAGGCCAGAAGGGCCGCTTCGACGTCACCCTGACCGGGAACGGCGCCGCACTCGGGGCTTGGAACCAGGGCACGCTGGTCTGGAGCGACGGCACCCACCAGGTGCGCAGCCCGATCATGGCGCGGCTGACGAACCTGACCGGGCCTGTCAACCTGAGCAGCCTCAACGCGGCCGACACGCTGCGGGTGAACTACCAGTTCGGCTACACCGGCGACCTCAGCTCGCAGGAGGGCGGTTTGCTGCCCGCCACCCGCAGCGACGCGGTGGTCACACGCGCCACCAACCGCGAAGGCGACCCGGCCTGCAAGGCCAACGCGCCCGGCACGGTGAAGTTCACCTTCACCGCCCCGGCGGGGACCATGGCGGTGCGCTTCTCGACCTATGACGCCGACACCTCGGGCAAGGGCGCCGACGACCTAGACCTCTTCGTCTATGACGCTGGCGGCAACCTGGTCGGCTCCAGCGCCGGCGCCACGGCCGAGGAGAGCGTGACGATGGTCTCTCCGGCTGCCAGCGACTACACGGCCTGCGTGCATGGCTTTGCTCCGGCCGACGGTACCAGCACGGCGTTCACGCTGTCGTCCTGGGTCGTCACCCCGGCCGGTGCGGCGGTGCCCCTGCATGCGCGCGGCCTGCCGTCGCAGGTGGTGCCAGGCGACACCGCCAAGGTGAAGCTGGGCTGGCACGGTGCCACGCCGGGCGTGCGGTACCTGGGAGCCCTGAGGTTGGCCCAGGGTGCCAACCCCGACACTGGCGCCACGCTGGGCGTGACGCTCCTGTCGGTCGAGCCGGGCATTCCGCAAGGCATCCGCGGCCTGCAGAGCGCGAGCAAGGCGGCCATGCTGCGGCGCCGCTGAACGGCCTCGCCCCGGCAAGAGGGAAGCACCGCAGGGTGCTTCCCTTTTTTCTGGGCGGGCACCTTGCGGCACAATCTCCACTCCCCGCTCACGAACCCGCCTTCCCAGGAGTGCCCCCATGGCCTCGGTCAACAAAGTCATCCTCATCGGCAACCTCGGTCGCGACCCCGAGGTGCGATACACGCCGAGCGGCAGCGCCGTCTGCAATGTCAGCCTGGCCACCACGCGCAACTGGAAGAACAAGGATTCCGGGGAACGCCAGGAAGAGACCGAATGGCACCGCGTGGTGTTCTTCGACCGCCTGGCCGAGATTGCCGGCGAGTACCTGAAGAAGGGCCGGCCCGTCTATGTCGAAGGCCGCCTGAAGACCCGCAAATACACCGACAAGGACGGCGTCGAGAAGTACACCACCGAGATCTTTGCCACCGAGATGCAACTGCTCGGCGGCCGTGAAGGCGCCGGTGGCGGCGACGACAGCTACAACCGTGAGAACGAAGGCGGCGGCGGTGGCGGCAGCAGCCGTGCGGCCCCGGCACCCCGCGCCCCGGCGCCCCGCCCGGCCCCCCGGTCGAGCAGCGGCATCGACGAGATGGACGACGACATCCCGTTCTGACCTGACGACCGGGCCGGGATCAATCGCTGGCTGGGTGCAGCCAGCCGTACACCGTCTCGGCCAGATCGGCGATGCCGATGTGCTTGGGGGCCGAGAACAGCAGCAGGCCCAGGTCGGCTGAATCGGTTGCCAGGTCAGCCAGTGCGGCCTGAGCGGCCTGCAGAGAGGCCTGTTGCTCGCGTTTGTTGAGCTTGTCGGCCTTGGTCAGCAGCACCAGCAGCTTGACCTCGCC
Source organism: uncultured Ideonella sp. (assembly GCA_964369025.1). Classification (GTDB taxonomy): domain Bacteria; phylum Pseudomonadota; class Gammaproteobacteria; order Burkholderiales; family Burkholderiaceae_C; genus Ideonella. The sequence continues at coordinate 5,186 of CAYJEC010000112.1, forward strand.
GTTGCCGACACGCGGCGCGATGAAACTCAGCAGTTGCTGATCCAGCGGCGTGAACCCGAGCCGGCTGTCGACCATCAGCACCACGCCGCCCAGGTTGCGGCGCAACTCCAGATAGTCCGCCATCACCTGCTGCCAACGCAGCTTGGCGGAACGCTCGACGGAGGCGTAGCCGTAGCCAGGCAAATCGGCCAGATAGCTGTCGGGCTCGTCCTTCGGGCCGAGGGCGAACAGGTTGATGTGCTGGGTGCGGCCGGGCGTCTTGGAGGCGAAAGCGAGCTGGCGCCGCTGGGCGAGTGCATTGATGGCGGTCGACTTGCCGGCGTTGCTGCGGCCGACGAATGCAATCTCCGGGAGGTCGCCCTGCGGCAGCTGATCCAGCTGGCTGGCGGTGGTGAGAAAGCGGGCCCCGTGGGCCCAGGCGAGGGCGGCGCGGGCGCCGGCGGACAGCGTGGGTGGGCCCGTGCGTTTAGGTTCGGTCATGGAGCATTGTAAAATCCGCAGGTTTGGTTCGTTTCGGGCTGCCCGGAGCACCACAAGAAGACCCACCATTCCTCAAGGCCCGCCCGAGATGAAGACCCGCTTCGCCTTTGCCACCACCGCCCTCCTGGCTGCCATGCTGGCCCTGCCCGCGTGGGCCAACGAGCCTGCGGCGGCACCCGCCAAGGCCGATCTGGCCAAGGGCCAGGAAATCTCCACCAACGTCTGTGCCGCCTGCCACACCGCAGACGGTTCGCGCGGCTCGCCGGCGAACCCGATCCTGCAGGGCCAGCACCCGGAGTACCTGGCCAAGCAACTGGCCAATTTCAAGGCGGGTGTGCGCGACAACGCCATCATGAAGGGCTTCGCCAGCACGCTGAGCGAGGCCGACATGAAGAACGTCGCTGCCTTCTACGCCAGCAAGCAGGCCAAGCCTGGCTTCGCCAAGAACAAGGCCACCGTGCTGCTGGGCGAGAAGATCTACCGCGGCGGCATTGCCGAGAAGCAGGTGCCTGCCTGCGCTGGCTGCCACAGCCCCACCGGCGCCGGCATCCCGGCCCAGTACCCGCGCATCGGCGGCCAGCACCACGACTACCTGAAGTTGCAGATGGAGTCCTTCCGCAGCGGCCTGCGCGCCAACAGCGTGCAGATGCAGTCCATCGCCGCACGCATGAGCGACAAGGAAATCGCCGCCGTCTCCGACTACATCGCCGGGCTCCGCTGAGCTGACTTGGCACCTGCAGGCGAAAGGCCGGTCGTATGACCGGCCTTTTCGTTGGTGCGCTCCACCAACCCGCCCACTCGGGATAATCCGCCGATGACCGATCCGAACGCCACGATCGCCACGCCGCAGGCACCTGATCGCCCCGCAGCCACCGGCGGCACCCGCGAGGCGCTGGAACTGCTGTCGTCGATGCGCTTCGCGATCTCGCTGCTGGCGGTGATCTGTATCGCTTCGGTGATCGGCACGGTGGTCAAGCAGAACGAGCCGATCAACAACTACGTCAACCAGTTCGGGCCGTACTGGGCTGAGTTGTTCGGGCGCTTCCACCTCTTTTCGGTCTACAGCGCGGGCTGGTTCCTCACCATCCTGGCCTTTCTGGTGATCTCCACCAGCCTGTGCATCGCGCGCAACGCACCGAAGATCGTCGCCGACCTGCGCAGCTTCAAGGAGAACCTGCGGGAGCAGTCTCTGGCCGCCTTCCACCACCGCGGCCAAGGCACGTTGGCGCTTGACCGCTCGGCGGCGCTTGCCCAGGTCTCGGAGGTGCTGGGGCGCCACGGCTGGCAGGCCCGCGCCCAGGTGCGAGAGGGCGGCACCATGGTGGCCGCCCGAGCCGGCCGGGCCAGCAAGATCGGCTACCTTGCGGCCCACTCGGCGATCGTGCTGATCTGCCTGGGCGGGCTGTCTGATGGCGACCTGGTGGTCAAGGCGCAGATGCTCTTCACCGGCAAGAGCACCTTCGACGGCGGCGGGCTCATCAAGGACGTGCCGGCCGAGCACCGGCTGCCCGCTGGCAACCCCACGTTCCGCGGCAACCTGCTGGTGCCAGAGGGCGCGCGTGCCGGCGTGGCGGTGCTGAGCATGCCGGACGGCATCGTGCTGCAGGACCTGCCATTCGACGTCGAACTGAAGAAGTTCATCGTCGAGTACTACGAGACAGGCATGCCCAAGCTCTTCGCCAGCGAGATCGTGATCCACGACACCGAGACAGGCGAGGCCATCCCTGCCACGGTGAAGGTCAACGAACCGGCGTTCCATCGTGGCATTGCCATCTACCAGAGCAGCTTCGACGATGGCGGCTCCTCGGTGAAGCTGCGCGCCGTGCCGCTGCGCCCCGGTGCGGGAGCCTTCGAGATCGACACCAACGTGGGCGGCGGCACCACCCTGGGCAATGGCAGCGAGCAGCTGAAGCTCGAGGTCACCGGCCTGAAGGTGATCAACGTCGAGAACCTCGCCGACGCCCAGCAAGGCCCCACCGACGTGCGCAAGGTCGACCTCACCGCCACGCTGGAGAAGCACCTGGGCGCGGGCGTCAACCCGAACAAGACCAAGACCCTGCGCAACATCGGCCCGGCAGTCACCTACCGGCTGCGCGACAGTGCCGGCCAGGCGCGCGAGTTCCACAACTACATGGTGCCGGTGGAATTGGAGGGCCAGCGGGTGTTCCTTGCCGGCGTGCGCGACACCCCGGCCGAGAACTTCCGCTACCTGCGCATCCCGGCCGACGAGCAGGGCAGCCTGGACGGCTGGCTGCGGCTGCGCACCGCGCTCGGCGACGCCAAGCTGCGCGACCAGGCGGCACGCCGTTACGCCACGCTGGCCAGCCCCTCGGAGAAGCCCGAGATGGTCGAACAGCTGCGGGTGACCGGCGTGATGGCCCTGGGACTGTTTGCGGGCGTCGAGGCCGCGCCGGACCAGAAGCCGCTGGGGGGCCTGAACGGTCTGTCGCAGTTCATCGAGGCCCGCGTGCCCGAGGCAGAGCGCAGCCGCTTCGCCGAAGTGATGCTGCGCATCCTCAACGGCGGCCTGTTCGAGCTGAACCAGATCGCCCGCGAGCAGGCGGGCCTGCCGCCACTGAATCCCTCCGAAGCCACCCAGGGCTTCATGACCCAGGCGGTGATGTCCTTGTCAGACAGCTATTTCTACCCCGCCCCGCTGCTGCTGCAGCTGACCGATTTCACGCCGGTGCAGGCCAGCGTGTTCCAGGTCGCGCGGGCCCCGGGCAAGAAGCTGGTCTATCTGGGCGCCATCCTGTTGATCCTGGGGGTGTTCGCGATGCTCTACATTCGCGAACGGCGTTTGTGGGTCTGGCTTTCCGATGGCGACGCCTCGGCATCCACCCGCGCCTTGATCGCCATGTCCACGCCACGCCGCACGATGGACATCGACGCCGAATTCGAGACCCTGCGGCGTGAGCTGCTCGACGGAGCCACCTCATGAACACCATCACGACCACCCTGAACCTCGGCCGCCCCAGCCTGTGGAGCCGCCGCACGCTGGCCGATTGGTTGTTTGCCGCGCTGGTGG